>JBKHFK010000236.1:0-3131 GCA_046540295.1 Halanaerobium sp. | reverse complement strand
TAGATTTCTCCCTCCGGCTACCAGCCTGACCCACTGCTCTAAGCAGTGTTTAAACTGTTATCTATCAAATTAATCCATTAGAAAACGATGAATATTAGTCAAAATAAATTAAAGCAAGCTCTTTCTTTTCCTAAATTAATCTGATAAAATATTGTCAGAATATTTAGGATGTGATCAGATGCAAATCATTCATGACTTTAAAAATAGCGTGAAAAAATATTCTGAGCTCGGCCAGGATAATGATTTCCCTCACCCTGAAGAATGTCCTCACTGCCATGATAAACTCTCTAAACACGGATTTTATTACCGCTATGTAATCACTATTGATGGCAAATGCTATCTCATACTAATCAGAAGGTACAAATGCCAGCACTGCGGCCGAACTGTTTCCATACTTCCAGCTTTTCTCTTCCCTAGATTTCAGCGTTCCTTAAACTATATTGTCTGCTGCATGAAAGAATATCTCCTGCAGAAAAAACTCATTCTTTACAAACGAGCAGTATATTTTTATTTACATAGATTCACCTGTAATATCCCTGGTTTGATTGCCTTTTTCAGAGATAAATATCACTCCCTGATTCCGTTTAAATTATCCAGAATGAAAAAAGCCACAAAACTAATTAAAATGATTTGGAGCTCCGACGCTCAGATACTCTCAAAAGAGTATCAGGATCACTTTAATCAAAGTTTTATGGCACTTTAATTGTACCATAAAGATTAAAGTTTTGGAACTATTTTTTTAAACACAAAAGCTTTCACTAGAAAAGAGCTATTTTACTGATTAAAATGTTATTATCAGCAGTTTAAGAACATTTCTGCTCTTAAATGCTAAAATTTAAGCTTAAAGGAGCTGATTTTGATGACTGATAATGACAGAGAACAGATAGCTCTATTTCGCTTTTCCCTCATTTCTCCTATTTTAAATGGCCAGGTGGAAAAACAGACTGAGTATCTGGCTAAAGCAGCTGCTCAAAAACATAATGTTCCCTATTATGGTGTCAGAGAATATTCTCCTAAAACCATAGCTATGTGGGTTAGAGATTACCGCAAAGGCGGTTTTGAAGCTCTCAAACCTAAAACTAGAAATGATAAAGGTAAGAGTCGTGTTCTAACCCCAGAACTTAAAGAAGTTATTTTAGAAGCCAGAAAAGATCATCCTGATCGGTCTGTTTCTTTACTTTATGATCAGCTGATTACAAAAAAGAAAATGCTTCCCTCTCAGGCTTCTTATTCTACTGTTTATCGTTTTTTAAAAAAGAAGAACCTTCTGGTCAACTCTCCCCGCAGAGAAGAAACAAGACGCCGTTTTGCCTATGACCAGGTTAATATGCTCTGGCAGGGAGATGAAATGCACGGACCTTACCTTAACCTGGATGGAAAAAAGGTTAAAACTTTTCTCTTTGCCTTTATTGATGACTGCTCCAGAGTTATTACTTATGCTAAATTCCTAAAAACAGAAAAGGTTTCTGCTGTGCAGCAGGTACTTTCAGAAGCCATTTTAAGAAGAGGCATTCCCAAACTTCTTTATGTTGATAATGGCAAGGTCTATCGAAGTGATAATCTTCATTTTGCCTGTGCTTCTTTAGGTATTACTTTAATTCACACTAAGCCGTATTCAGCTGCGGATAAAGGCAAAATTGAGAGATTCTTCCTTACTGTTAGAAAAAGGTTTTTGCCTCTTTTAACTGAGGATGATTTATCATCCCTGGATAAGCTCAATCAGCGATTTTTCAGCTGGCTGGAAAAAGATTATCATCGCAAGCTACATTCTTCTTTAAAGATGACTCCGCTGGATAAATATATGTCCCAGATAAATCAGGTTAAAACTTATGATGAACCTGAAAAGCTTAAGATGCTTTTCCTTAAAAGAGCTCAGAGAAAAGTCAGGCATGATGGAACTATTTCTGTTAATTCAAAGCTCTATCAGGTCCCACCAGTCTATATCGGTAAAAAGATTAAAATTCGTTTTGATCCTGAAACATATGAAGATATTTATCTTTATGAAAATGGGAAATGCATCATTAAAGCTGAGCCTGTCATTATGGCTGATAACGCTCATGCTAAAAGAGGAAATGCTATCTCCTTTGTTAAAATGACTGAAGGAGGCAGCAAAAATGTATAAATCTTTTTATTCTCTATCTCATAATCCATTTAGAAAAGAGATTAAAACTAAAGATCTCTACCAGTCAGAAAACTTAAAAGAACTTACTGCCAGGCTTGATTATCTCAAAAAAACTAGAGGGATAGCTGTGATTATTGGTGAACCTGGGAGCGGTAAAACTTCTGCCTTAAGAGCTATGGCAGATAGTACTAATTCCTCTTTGTTTAAAGTCATCTATTTTCCTCTTTCTACAGGATCAGTAATGGACTTTTACAGAGGTATAGCTATTGGATTGGGAGAAGAACCTAAATTCAGAAAGGTTGATCTTTTTAATCAGGTCCAGGCTGCTATTTTAAAGTTTTACAATGACAAAAAGATTACCCCAATTATCATTTTGGATGAGATGCAGCTTGCTCCCAACAAGTTTCTAAATGATCTTGGTATATTATTTAATTTTTCTATGGACTCGCAAAACCCATTTATCCTGATTCTATCGGGGTTATCTCACTTTATGACAAAGCTCAATTTAAATCAGAACCAGTCCTTAAATCAGAGAGTGATCATGAAGTATCAGATGACACCGCTAAACAAAGATGAAGTCAAAGAATATGTTGAGCACCAGCTTAAACTAGCAGGAGCTAATCACCCTGTTTTCACACCTCAGGCTCTGGAGGCAATTACCTTGAGATCCAGAGGGCTGCCCAGATTAATCAACAATATCGCAGTTAATTCCCTGCTTTTAGGCTTTCAGCTTAAAGCAGAGCAGATAAACCAGGAAATTGTCTTCAAAGCCTGCGAAAAAGATACATTTTAAAGTGAAAAATATTATTCAAATTAAAGGGGCTTATTTTTAAGTCCCTTGCTAATTTAATCTGCAAAATATTTTTTGTTTTACTAATTTAATGTGAAAATTATGCAGTAATTTTAGCAAATTTAGGCTGATTTAATCTGATAAATTTAACTGGTTTAAACTGCAAGATGACATCATGAAAGATGGAGAAAAAGAAAGCATTTATGAATCAAAACAAAA
>JBKHFK010000235.1:0-3139 GCA_046540295.1 Halanaerobium sp. | reverse complement strand
TCTTTAAAATATCTTTTTTGCAAACTTATTTATTTTTAAATTCATCTATCATTTCTGGAATAATTTCGTATAAATCAGCTTCAATTCCATAATCAGCAATATTAAATATTGGCGCTGAAGGATCAGTATTTACTGCAATTATTGTCTCAGCTTCTTTCATTCCTGCCAGATGCTGGGGAGCTCCAGAAATGCCAAAGGCAAAATATATTTTTGGTTTAACTCTCTGGCCGCTGTACCCTACCTGATGTTCTTTAGGAATTAAACCTTTATCTACTACATCTCTTGATGCTGCTACAACTCCATCAAAAATATCAGCAAGCTCCTGCAGCAATTTAAAATCTTCAGCAGTTTTTACACCACTACCACCGGCAACAACGACCTCTGCTTTAGTAATATCTATTTTCTTTTCGCTTATTTTTTCTACAGCTTTTAAATTGGGGTTTTTAGTAAAAGAGTTTTTTATTTTTATTATTTTACCTTTTCTGGTTGGATCTCTTTTAGCTTTAGCAAATTCCTGATAACGAATTGTCGCCATTTGAGGTTTGGTACTGCTTTTTATCTGAGCCAGTATATTTTCACTAAAGGCAGGTCTAATCTGTAATAGACCTCCCTCTTCATCAATGTCAAGTTCAATACAATCTGCTGTCAGCCCAGTTTTCATTGCTGCAGCCACTCTTGGTGCCAGAGAACGACCAAAGTGAGTAGCTCCAATTAAAATTATCTCTGGTTTATTGTCTTTTAAAAATTTAACAATATTTTTTTTATAAATATATTCATCTGGTGAAGCATAGTTTTTATTTTCCAATAAATATACTTTATCTGCTCCATAAAAAATAAGTTCATCTGTCTCGATTTCCTCGGGAACTAATAGCAGTACTGATAATTTTAGTCCCGCTTTATCTGACAGATCTTTCCCTTTATTTAAAAGTTCATAGGTAACCGGGTGTATTTTATTGTTGCTATATTCAGCAAAAATCAATAACTCATTATTATTCATAATTTAAGCCTCCATCAAATTTTTATCTTTTAATACCGCTTTTAAATCTTTAAAGGCTTTTTCTTTTTCTTCTTTATTGTAGATTATTCCTTTTCTTTCAATTTTTTCAGGAACAATAATTTTTTCAACCCAGGTAGGAGAACCTTCAAAACCCACCCTTTCTATTGGAAGATGGTCACTAATTGATTGGAAATCTAATTTATTTATTTCTTTTTTTCTAGCTTTCATCTTATCTTTAAATGATGGAAGGCGGGGACTATTAATGTCTTTGGTAACAGTAATTAATAAGGGATAAGCAAAAGTTTTAGTATACTCAGACTTCCATAAAGACATCTTAATTTTTATTTCTTTTTCCGAGATCTCCATTATTTCATTTACATAAGCTGCATGATTAATATCTAAAAATTCTGCAGTCTGAGGACCAACCTGTGCTGTGTCTCCATCAACACTCATTTCTCCGGCAAAAATTAGATCAAAATCACCTAATTTTTTGGCAGCAGCAGCTAAAGTTGCTGAAGTTGCTATTGTATCAGCACCAGCAAAACTTTTATCTGTTAAAAGATAGGCTTCATCCGCTCCTCTGGCAACTGCTTCCTTTAAAGCCTGGTCTGCTCTTTCTGGACCCATACTAACTGCTGTTATTTCAGCCCCCAATTTTTCTTTAATATTTACTGCTGCCTCTAAAGCATTTAAATCAAAAGGATTTACTTCAACTCCGGCTGACTTTCTGTCTATTTTACCTTTATCAACATCAAATTTAACTTTTTCCATTTCAGGTACCTGTTTAATTAAAACTAATATTTTCAAAAAATCAACCCCTTAACTTACTTTAATACTGAAAAAAACAAACTTTTAAATTACATTATTCAAATTTTCTTTTTACAAGCTTATAAAAGACAGGTATTATTAAAACAAAAATTCCCAAATAGCCTAAAAAACTATATCCTCTTTCTACTAATGGAATCAAACCAAAACGGGCTATCATCCAAGTAAACAGAACAAAGAAAAGAGAAGCAATTATTGAATGAGCGTGCCCGGTATTATCATTGGGCCACCAGGAAATAATTCTTTTTACTCCCCCAAAAACAAAGTTTACTCCTGTAGAAATAACTCCCAGAACAATTAAAATTGAAATTATGTTCTCAGCCATTACTCCTCCAACACCATTTTTGACAACATGAATAGTCGGGACTGGAATCTCCAGAATTTCTGGATAATAGGCAAGTACAGTAATAGAAGCCAGTGTTAAAAGTACTCCATTAATCACAAAACCAGTCCAGGCAGCTTTAAGTGCATCTTCTCTTGTTTTTAATACATCAGCTACCGCTACATAGGCTCCAATTGCAAGTGCCTGAAAACTTGCATATAAAAGCATACTCCAGAGTCCTTCCCAGAGACTGGTTTTAGCAGTTTGATCAGAGATAATAGTTAATATTTCAGGATAACTTGCAACAGCATTCGTACCATAGATTAAAATAACTACAATAATAATTGTTATTCCTATAAAAGTAGCAAATTCTCTTACAAGTTTGGCTCCAAAAATTGTTAAAAGAAAGATGATTAAAGCAATAATAATTGTATTTGTTAAATAGGGGGTTCCAATTGCTGTTTTGATAGTCCTTCCACCTGTTGCAAAAGCAACAGCAGTTGCGATTCCCATTGTAATCACAAATATTATTTCATATAAATTAGAAAATATCTTTTCATAAGGATGATAAAACTCATCGGTCCAACTTCTATAATCATATGTATTATTAATCACACTAAAATCCCAGGCATAATAAAAAACAACAGCGTCAATCCCCATTGCCATAACTGGAGTAAATATTGAATACCAGCCGTGACTGACAAAAAATTCTGCTGCCTGTCTACCTGAGGCAAATCCCCCACCAAAATGGGTTGTAAACCAAACAAAAGCTACACTAAAAAAAACCGGAATCGTAAATTTCTTTTTCTCCACTACTCATTCTCCTTTACTAATTTTTTTGATAAAACACTCTACTACTCTACTCTAATTAACTTTAACCAGTTAAAGTTAATATAATTATAAATTAATAAATTTTATCTGTCAAAAACAAAACTCTAAAGATTGTGTCAAGTAGCTTTTGGAAATAAATTAAGACTCCCTATAAATATTTTAGA
>JBKHFK010000234.1:0-3155 GCA_046540295.1 Halanaerobium sp. | reverse complement strand
TTTATGGAGCTGAAGGTAAATACAAAGGTTTAAAAAAGAGAGAAATTCCGCAAGACATTTATAAAATAGAAATTACATCTTATTTATGGAAAGTTATGACCTTTAAAGAAGCTTCAAAAAAATATGATGTCGCAGTATCAACTCTCAGACATAGAGCCTCAGATCGCAGATTTCAGGAAGGCGATATAAGAAAATCAGGCGATACCTGGTTAGTAACAAAATCAGCGATGGACCGGATATACGGATAACTCTCAAGCCAGCTTTAGAGCTGGTTTTTCTTTTGTAAATAAATGTCATGGCACCGCTGGGGCACCGATTGCCCTAAAATAGAAAAAAGCCACTCAATTAAGAATGGCTGTAATCGTTGATATATCAATGGTGCCGAAGGTGGGACTCGAACCCACACGCCCGTGAAGGCAACGGATTTTGAATCCGTCGTGTCTGCCATTCCACCACTTCGGCATCAACATCATTTATTTTAACATAGAAAAATCTTAAAAGCAAGAGATTGGTTTTTGAAGTTATGAAAAAAATAAAATTGTTACTCTTATTGCTTGAATTGTAAACTAAGCTTTAGTACAATATAATTAACAAAATAAGAAAATTTTTCAATTATGGGCAAAACTGTTGTAAAGCAGTGACGCAAAGCTGTGGGTCTTACTTAGACTGCCAGGCTGCAGAAACTAATGCCCGACTTTAAACGGTCGGTTTTTATTTATTTAAATTTGCTTTTTAGTAGGTATTATTAATTTTGATAGGCTAAAATAGAATTAATTTTAGCTCAAATTGACTTTGAAATTAAAGAACCGTTATTTTTGGATGGTTCTGATAAGGATCTTGCTATTTTAAATAACTTAAAAAAGGATAGTGGTTAAAAATGTTAAATTCAATTAAAGCTAAGATGTTGATAGCAATCTCGATTTTGATTTTGATTATTGTTAGTGGTACAGCTGTAACTTTATATGATCAGGCAGCAGATATTATGGAAGATACTATATTATCAAGCACTCAGGAGAGTGCAAGACAGAATTCTGGTACTATTAATGAATGGCTGAACGGGGTAGAAGTTTTTTTAAAAGATTTAGCTGATGCAAATGATGTTCAGACAATGATGTGGAGCAGTCAGGAGAGATATTTAAAAGAAGCTGATCACTCTGAACTGGAAAACATAATAGTTGCCAGACCGGATGGAAGGGCAAATGTTGTTGGCGGGGAAAATATTGATGTTTCCGATCGAGAATATTTTCAGGAAGCAATGGAAACAGGAGAGATTACATATTCAAATTCTCGTCCCAGTGAAATGACAGAGGAAAATGTTATCTCAATTGCTGTGCCAATAACGGATTTAGAGGAACGAGTTGGAGTTTTGATTGGTACTGTTTCTACAGAATATCTACAGCAGTTAATTACTGAAATGAATATTAATGGTGCTGGTTATGGATGGATTATTAATCAAAATAAAGAAACTATAGCTCATCCTGAAAGAGATTATATAGCAAATACTGAACTGGCAGAACATAATCAGGATTTAAAAACAATTAGTGATAAAATGACAGCCCGAGAAAGCGGAATAGGTAATTATAGTTTTAATAATCAGGATAAAATTATTGCCTATCATCCGGTAGAAATTAACGACTGGTCTGTAGCGATGACAGCCAATCAGGATCAAGTAATGAATGGACTTAATAATCTAAAAAATATCAGTTTAATAATAGCCTTAGCAGCCTTAATTGTTGGAATTATTGTTTCAGTAATAATTTCATCATATATAGCAAATCCACTCAATTATGTAACAGCTACTGCCCGGAAACTGGCTGCAGGTGATTTTACTTTAAATATTGATGAAAAATATTTAAAACGAAATGATGAGATTGGTAATTTAAGTAATTCATTTTCAGAGATGATTGGTAATCTTAAATCAATGATATTAGATGTTAAAGATGTGTCAGACAGGGTAGCTGCTTCAAGCGAGGAGCTATCTGCCAGCGGAAATCAGGTTGGAGAAAGTGCAGATGAGGTAAGTAATGCTATTCAGGAAGTTGCTTCTAATACAGAGGAACAGTCTGCTCAGGTTGAAGAGACTTCAGCTACAATGGAAGAATTAATAAAACAGATTACAATGATTAATACTTCCTCTGACGCTATGGACAGACAGGCTGAAGATGTACTGAATAATATAGAAAAAGGTAATCAGTCAATTGATAAATCTGCTGCTGAAATTAATAAAGTAAAAGATAATTCAAAACAGGTGGAAAAATCAGTTCACTCCCTGGCAGATTCATCACAGCGGATCGGAGAAATTGTAAGTATGATTAAAGATATATCCTCTCAAACAAATCTTCTTGCTCTAAATGCTGCAATTGAGGCTGCAAGAGCAGGTGAAGCTGGTAGAGGATTTTCAGTTGTGGCTGATGAGATTAGAGAACTGGCAGAGGAGTCAAATAAGGCTACTGATGAGATTACTGAACTAATAGAATTAATACAAAAAGATGTTCAGGCTTCTGTGGAAAATATGGAGGAAACCGGCGAAGTTGTTGGGTCAAGTGTTAATTCGATTAAAGAAAGCGGAGCAGCTTTTGAAGAAATCGAAAATACAGCAGAAGTTTTGGGTAGAATAATCACAAATATTAATAACAAGGCTGAAGAAATGGCAGCAAACAGTAATGATGTGGAAAGAGCTATTAGAGAGATTGCTTCAGCAAGTGAAACGGCAGCTGCAAATGCTGAGGAAGTTGCTGCTTCCAGTCAGGAACAAAATGCAGCTACAGAAGAAATTATTACAGCTTCCCAGGAACTAGCAAAAATGGCAGAAGAGCTTTCAGAGTCAATATCACAGTTTAAATTATAATATCATTTAAATTAATATTAATATGTCACTGGATTAAAAAGGAGCCTACTTGACAAAATTCAGGTCACTCAGGCTCCGCTTTTTTGTTTCAATATTAATTTTATAATCAAATTTAATTTTGATTTATAATTAGTCTTAGTGATCAATTCGAGACATAACAGGGAAACGAATTAAATAAGCAACAATTAGATATATGACTGTAGTTATTAATCCTGAGAGATAATGAAAATCAAAGTGATGACTTAAATAAAAATTTGCAGTGACTGCCAGAATAATTAAAGAAATAGCTGGTATTAGTATTGAAATA
>JBKHFK010000233.1:0-3162 GCA_046540295.1 Halanaerobium sp. | reverse complement strand
ACTACCCTCAATATCAACCTCTTTAATACCTGTATTGAATTGTTTATCACCAAAATAGAAAATAGAGATCGGCGGATAATCAGGTAGTTTAGGCCTGTGCTCATCTCGATGAATGGCTATATAATACTCCCAGGGATTGCTTGTAGTGAGATCATAATAAGAAAGAGCTGAAAGCAGACAGATCACATCATTAGGTACTATATTGCTTACTTCGATTAATTCTGCACTGGTATCAAATTCATCATCATTCCAGCGATATAGTCCCCTTTTTATCCTGCTGACCTCTCCCTCTTCCTGAAGTTTATATAGATGTGAAGAGTGAATATCTGCCTCAAGTATATCTTTAGTTCGAGCATATCCATTGTTCCTATCAAATATATTTTTTATCTTATTATAAATAGTAGG
The DNA here is from genome assembly GCA_046540295.1 of Halanaerobium sp. Taxonomy (GTDB): domain Bacteria; phylum Bacillota; class Halanaerobiia; order Halanaerobiales; family Halanaerobiaceae; genus Halanaerobium. The sequence goes on along the minus strand of JBKHFK010000233.1, from coordinate 2,757 downwards.
GTCCATAATGACACCTCCGTTAGAATTATCCGCACTTATAAATATATGCGGAGTTTTTTAACACTTTCTCTGTTTTAAGTTTATCATTAAAACTAAATTTACACAACTGTTTTTATTCTTTAAAAAACAAAAACCCCCAGAAAAGCTCCATCATTAACTGAACAAAATGAAGTTTCTCTGAGGGTAAATCATCTCCAATTGAGAAGCTAATTTTATTCGATTTTCCACCGTGATTTCAAAGTCTCAGATTAGATCAACACCAAACTATCTCTCTAAATTTAATAATTTATTACTTTGTCTGCTGCAATAACCCAGTCAGTAAATTCCGTCATATTACTTAATTCTACTCCTTCAATTAATTCCACATTGTGCAGTCCCCGTGATTCAGCACAGCTGCCGCAGGCTTTTACCTGACCACCCTTCATCAGCACAGATTTAAACATTCTTTCTGTATTATAATATCCCTTTGCATTCTTTTGACCGGCAATTGCCGAATTAACACCATCAGCCATTAAAAAGATATTGACCTGTACTTCCTCTTCTGCTTTCTGTAAGTTCATAGCTGTTCTCAGAGCATTATAGGCCTTCTCACTACCGTAATTTGCATCATTAATAATTAAAAGTACTTCCATTAAAATCTCCTCCTATTTTGATAAAATTAAATTATTTTAACAACTTTAACTGACTTAAAACCTGATCAACTTCTGACTTAAGTGTATATTTTCCTAAAGAAAAACGAACTGCTCCTGCACCTTCCTGCTGGCTTAAATCCATAGCTTTTAAAACTGAAGATAACTCTACACTATCTTCGTGACAGGCAGAACCGGTTGAAACAGCTACTCCATTAAGGTGATCTAAAATTTGATCGCCACGACAATCTAAAAAACTTACATTGAGCGTGTTGGGCAGTCTCTTTTTGGGATGACCATTTAATTTGAGCCTTTCCCCAAAAATATTCTTTAACTGCTGCTGAAAATAGTCTCTGAGTTCTCTAATTTCGGCCGGTGTTTTAACTCCCGAATTGTTTTTTCTGCCTTCAAAAAGTTCAGCTGCCTGCTCACAGGCCTTTCCCAGGGCTGCCTCATGGATTACATTTTCGGTCCCGGCTCTGCGTCCAGATTCGTGTCCTGCTCCATGGATTAGGGGTTCAATCTCTATCCCTTTTTTAATGTATAAAACACCGATTCCTTTTGGTGCATATAGCTTATGTCCTGCCAGAGATAAAAAATCAACTCCCATTTCTTTAACATCAGTCTTTATTTTCCCGACTGATTGAGCAGCATCTGTGTGCAGCAAAATATTATTCTCAGCTGCTAATTGAGCTATTTCCTTAATGGGCTGAATACTCCCTGTTTCATTATTGGCATGCATTATTGAAATTAAAATTGTATCTTCTCTGATTGCTTCCTTTAGCTTATCTAGTTTAACAATTCCATTTTTATCTACCGGCAGCTGAGTAATCTGATAGCCATTTTTCTCTAAAAAGCTGCAGGGTTCCTGTACAGCCGGATGTTCTATTGCTGAAGTTATTATATGTCTTCCCTTTTTACTATAAGTATAGGCAGTTCCTTTGATGGCCATATTATTTGATTCACTTCCACCACTGGTAAATACTATCTCTTCAGCAGAACAATTCAGCAGTGCAGCTACCCTATTTCTTGCTTCTTCTACGGCTTTTTTTGCTTTAATTCCAAGAGCGTGACTGCTTGATGGATTTCCATAATTTTTAATCATTTTCTTCATTACCTCTGCTACTTCCTCAGCAATTGGGGTTGTAGCGTTATAATCAAGATAAATCATTGTTAGCCTCCTCTCCTCTACTTATTTCTGTAATTATTATACCATGAACCTCATCCCCAAATAGAATATTTGCATCAGAAGAGATACCAGCTTCGCGTCGAATGGTGCTTATAACTGCTTCCTATAGATTAAACTCAAATACTCATTGGCCCTCAGGGCAGCCTTTGCTCCCTCAGCTGCAGAAACAATTATCTGTTTATCTTTAATATTTGTTACATCTCCGGCAGCAAAAATTCCTTCGATACTTGTCTGATTATTTTTATCAATAATAATCTCATTACCCTGATTGACCTCCAGATCTTCACAGATAAAACCTGTATTGGGAATTAAACCAATTTCAATAAAGATTGCCTTTACCTTAAGTTCACGTTCTTTACCGGTATTTAAGTTTTTAATTCGAATCGATTCAACTTTTTGCTCCCCTTTGATTTCAGTTGTCTGATATGATTTACAGACTTCTATTTTCTCTGATTTATTTACCTTATCCTGCAGGCTTTTATCACCTGAAAGCTGTTCTCCTCTAATTATTAAATAAACTTCAGTCGCAATCTTTGCCATATCCAGAGCTGCTTCCAGTCCAGAGTTACCCCGGCCGGTTCAGCACCAATTACAGCCAGATCCCAGTCCCTTTCACTGCAGTTTGGTCTTTCAAATTCTATCAGATCATCAAGACCGCCAGAACTGACAAGCTCAATTAGATTATCATAACCTCCAATTTTTTCATTATTAATAAAAATCTGCGGTATTGTTTTTTTACCGCTCCGCTCCACCATCTCCTGCTGCAGCTCTTCATTATCTGTAATATCATAATCAGTATAATCAAGCCCCAGACTTTTAAGCATTGCCTTTGCTCTTCTACAGTAAGGGCACCAGACTTTGGTATAGATTTCAATCTTTGGCTTACTTGGAGATAAAATTGATTATTTAATCAAAAAGCCTCAGAACAGTTATTAACCA
>JBKHFK010000232.1:0-3170 GCA_046540295.1 Halanaerobium sp. | reverse complement strand
GAAGATATTGCCCGCAGTATTACAGAAGTTGCAGAAGGCAGTGAGAATATCGGTCATGAAATTGATAATGTTAAAGAAGTTGCAGGAGAGCTGAATCGGGAAGGGAAAACCCTAAAAGTTAATACCGAAGAGAGTTTGAAAATGGCAGATGAATCTGCAGAATCAGCAGAAAAAGGTCAAATGGCAATTCAGCAGGCAATCAGTCAGTTAGATGTAGTTAGTGAGACGGTTAATTTTGCAACTGAAGCCATAGAAAAATTAGGTCAACGCTCAAAAGAGATTGGAGAAATGGTTGAAATGATTGAAGGAATTTCTTCTCAGACCAATTTACTGGCCCTAAATGCAGCTATTGAGGCTGCCCGAGCCGGAGAAAAGGGGCGCGGATTTTCAGTTGTAGCTGAAGAAGTAAGAGAGCTGGCAGAGGAATCATCTGATGTAACAACTCAGATCAGTTCTTTAATTGAAGATATTCAGTCAGAAACTACAGCTACTGTTAATTCAATGGATACCAATATTGAAGAGGTAAATAAACAGATCAAAATAATCAATGAAGCTGGAGATTCTCTAGATGATATGGTAGATGCATCTGAGAAGACTAACAAAAAGGTTAGAGAAATGCATGAATTTGCAGACCACCTTGATGAAATAATAGATACAATCAATAATGCCGTTGATTCTGTTGGTAGTGCAATAGAAAATAATTCTGCCAGTGCAGAAGAGGTTTCTGCTTTAGCTGAGGAACAGAGTGCCACTGTAGAGGAGATATCAGCTTCTGCAGATGAATTAGAAAATATGGCAAAACACCTGCAGTCATTAATAGATGAGTTTGAGGTAAAATAAAATGAATCAGCAAAATTTAAGTCAGAAAATAAAAGCAAAAACTGCCGAAATTGAAGATAAGGTAATCAAAATCAGGCATCAGATTCATCAGAACCCGGAGCTTTCTTTTCAGGAAAAAGAAACTGCTGCTCTGGCAGCATCTGAAATGAGGAAATTGGGATTTGAAGTTAGAGAAAATATATTTGGTACAGGGGTTACTGCTACTTTTAGAAACAGCAGTGATTCGAATGCGAAGACTCTTTTGATTAGAGCCGATATGGATGCTCTGCCTGTAGAGGAGAAAAATGAGCTTGACTATAAATCTCAGAAGCCCGGGATAATGCATGCCTGCGGCCATGACGGTCATACTGCTATTTTAATTGGAACTGCAGCTGTACTCAGAGAAATGGCTCAGGAATTTAATGGTAACCTAAAATTTCTCTTTCAACCGGGAGAGGAGACTTCCGGTGGAGCTCAGGGAATGATCGAAGAGGGAGTGCTTAAAAATCCGGATGTTGATGCCGCCCTGGGACTTCACCTCTGGGGCAGCACTCCGGAAGGTGTGGTAGAGTACAAAAGTGGTCCCTTTATGGCTTCTCCTGACCGCTTTGATCTTAAAATTATCGGAAGAGGTGGTCATGCAGCCCGCCCTCAAAATACCATTGATCCAGTTCCCATTGGGGCAGAGATTATCTCTGCTCTACAGACAATAGTCAGCCGCAGGATTGATCCTTTAGATTCAGCTGTGATTTCTGTCTGTAATTTTGAGGCCGGGAGCACCCATAATGTAATACCGGATGAAGCAGTGCTTAAGGCTACGGTTCGTTCTTTAACAGCTGAGGTCAGAGATGAACTGGCAGCCAGTATAGAAAAGGTTATCAAAAATATCTGTGATATTTATGGTGCTGATTATGAATTTAATTATATTTACGGCTATCCTCCGGTGGTTAATGATCCTCAAATAACTGAGATTCTGGCTGGAGCAGCTGCAAAAGTTCTGGGAGAAAAAAGGGTTCGCAAAAAAGAAAAAGCAGAAATGGGAGGAGAAGATTTTTCCTATTTTGGGCTTGAAGTACCGGCAGCATTTTATTTTCTTGGTATTGCCCCGGAAGGTGAGATAATTAACCACCATCAGTCAGATTTTAGATTCAATGATTCAGTTTTAAAAGACGGGGTTGCTGTTATGGCCCAGGCTGCTCTGGATTTCTTTAACAGTTAAAATAATTTATTTATTAGAGAATTTCCGCCTATAAGCTATTTATGGGCGGTTCTTTGATTTTAATAACCAAACAATAATTCCTTAAAGTAGAAATATGTAGTAATTATAAATTTACTATACTATGGAGGTGAAGTAATGCTGTTAGGTCAAAACCGGGCAATTTCGAATGATTTAAAAGAGTTTTTAGATTTAAGTCCTTATGCAGCCATTTTTATTAATCAGCAGGCTGATGTAGTTTATTTAAACAGCAGCAGCGGATTAAATATATCTTAAATATATCGGTTATCATGATCAATTAACTACTACCTATAATCGAAGTTATATAGAAAAAGAATTGAAAAAATATGAAAAAAAGAGCGTTCTGCCGCTGGCAGTAGTAATGATAGATATTAATGGGCTGACCTTAGTTAATGAAAGCTATGGTTATAAAAAGGTGATCAGCTGCTGGTTAAGGTTGCCGCTGAATTTAAAACTTTTCTGGGAGAAAAGGATGTTCTGGGCCGCTGGTCAGGTGATGAGTTTATAATTTTAAAGCCGGAAAGGAGATTCCCCTGCTTTCCAGGATAATTACACTGGTTGATTCTTATGATGTAATGACAAATGAGCGGCCTTACAAAGAGGCAATGGGCAAAAAAGAGGCCTTAGCAGAAATTAGGCGCTTTGCAGAAGTCAGTTTGATCCTGAACTTACAGTAGAGTTTATAAAGCTGCTGGAAGAGGAGGAAAAGTAGTGAACAGAGATAAAACTATTTTAATAGTAGATGATAGTAAGTTGAATATTCAGGTATTAAGTGATATATTAAAAGAAAAATCATACAGGATTGCTTTAGCCAGAAGTGGAAAAGTGGCTTTAGAATTTGTGGAAATGAAGAGACCTGATTTGATTCTGCTTGATATAATGATGCCCGAAATTGATGGATTTGAGACTGCTGACAAAATATATCAGCGAATTAAAAGTAATATCAAAAACTATAATCAGCAGCATAAACTGGTTAAAAATCTGGATATATCTCTTGGATTTTCTGTTAAAGTAAATTATGAGCAGAATCTTGATCAAATATTTAAAAAAGCAGATAAAATGATGTATAATAATAAGAGGAATAGTATTTACTGCGAGTAGAGAGAATTGAGTA
>JBKHFK010000231.1:0-3175 GCA_046540295.1 Halanaerobium sp. | reverse complement strand
CACAGTCAGGTCATATTTTGCAACCTGTTGAGCAACAATTTCCTGGTCTACATCAGCTGTTACTTTTATAATATTATCATCCATTAATTCTTCTAATCTTTTATCATCAGCTGAACTTAAAATATCCCTCAAATCAACACTACCCACCAGTTTTTTGTTGTTATCTGAAACAAAAATAGTGTCAATTATTTCTGTATCAGGGGCAATATTTTTTAATTTCTGCAGAGCTTCTGTGGTTTTTAGATTTTTATTTAAAAGAATATATTCGGTGGTCATTATTCCACCGGCAGATTCTCTATCATATCCCAGCAGATTTCTTACTACCAGAGCATCATCCTGTTTCATATGCCGCAGCAGTTCTTTCCTTTTCTGTATTGGAAGCAAACCTAAAATATCAGTAATATCGTCAGCTGCCATATGAGAGAAAATCTCTATAATTTCTTCAGAACTTTTACATTTTAAAATATCAATCTGCAGTTCTGTTTCTGATTCTTCAAAAATATCGGCCAGGTCTTCTGTTTCCAGCAATTTTGTAAAATTATTTATTTCAGCAGCTTCTAATTCAGAGAGAGCCTCTGCAATATCTATCGGATGATTATCTTCTATCCATTCTTCTTTAACATTTTTTTCTTCATTTAAATATTTATTAATTTCATTCTTGATATTATCAATTTTTTCTACCATCTAATCACCTCTATTAAAAAGTAAATTTAAAAGACATATGTACTTATTATTCCGGCTATGCCTCCGATAATAATTGCTAAGATAAGACTTTTTTTGGGTGATAAATCAAAATAATTAATTATAAATGCAACTAAAGCTCCGAGAATTCCATAATAAATTAGGTTTGACATTGTATCATCTCCAGCTTAAATATTTTTATCAAATTTCTAATTTTTATTATAACAGTAATTAAAGATATATAAAAGTAATTGAAAATGAAAATGATAATCTGAGTCTGCTGCTCTCAGTTTTATATTATAAACATGGAAAGAACAATAAAGCTTTACCCCTGCTTGATGGGCTTATTAGAGATAATAAAGTTAGTATTAGACATAAAAATAAAGCAAAAGACTTATTTTTAAAAATTAGAGAAGAACAAAAATAGTAAATATTTTATTTAAAAGTGCGGTGTAATTACCGCACTTATTTTTAACTGCCTGAGTTTCTGGAATTACTGACTGAGATAATCAATTAATTTTTCTTGTTCGGTTAATTCAAAGTTCCCGGAATCCAGTTTCCAGTATTGGAGCTGCTCAGAATCTGTAAGCTCACTGATAAAAGAAATTAAATCAGGATGACAGCTTAAGACAAATATTTGATGTCTCAGGGCAAACTCAGAAATCAGTTCAGCAGTATTATAAAGATGTTCCTGATCAAAATTAACCAGTGAATCATCTAAGACAACCGGCAGTGGCGGCTCTATCTCTTTTATTCTGCTTAATCTGACCGCCAGATAAAGCTGTTCCAGACTGCCGCGGCTCAACTCACTGCTGTTTTTAACCTGCTGATCTTTTGCAGTAATGATTCTAAAATCACTCTGGTCTAAATTAGCTGCTGTTTTCAGTTTACTGTAGTGGTTGCTGCTGATTCTGCTCAGAATATCTGCAGCAGGTTCTAATAACTCCTTTTCTGCTTTTTCAATCATTCTGGAGCGTAATTTTTTGAGAATATAGGCAGCACTTTTATGAACAGCATAATCCTGGGCTTTTTTCTCCAGTTCAGTTTGAGCCTGATCAATTGTCTGCTGAGCTTTTTCAATTTTTGTAGAAGTTGAGAGCTCATTAATTCTATTTTTTAAAGTTGTTATATTTTCATCCAGTTCTTCCCTTTCCTGCTTAAATTTATTTAGCTTTTCAGTCAGGGATTCCTGTTCAGATTTAACAGCTCTCAGTGATGAAAATTCTTGAAATAAATTTTTAAAAATCTGATAAGAATTACCATCCTGCTCTATTTCAATCAGAGCTTTTTTTATCCTGTCAGATGAATTTAAAGTTTCTTCTAACTGTGATTTTTGAGTTAAATAATTATCAGTTAGATTTAATAAATCTTTAAGCAGCTTAAAATCGCTAAATAAAACCTGATTATTTTTAAACAGATCAGTCTCTTCGCTAACTGTAAAATCAAGATTGCAGTAAAGAGCTGCTTCAGTTATTAAAGCCTTTAATTTAATTAAAGAGGACTTTAACTCCTCCAGCCTTTCTTCATTTTCTGCTTCCTCAATTTTTAACTGACTCAGCCTTCTTTTTTGATCTTTAATTTCTCGATAATAAGAATCTATAAAATCCATGTAATCCTTCTCAAAAACCCCTAAAATTTGAGCATAATTATCCAGATCAGTTTTCAGCATATTTAGGTTTTCAAAATTATTTTTTTTCTCCAGCTGCAGATCATCTATTTGCTTTCTGGTATTTTTAATTTCTTTTCTTAATTTATCTGCTTTTTCTTTTTCCAGTCTGGAGCTTTTATAATTAGAACTGTAATATATAAATGCAGCCAGTCCCAGAATAAGTGACAAATATCTTAGTTGATTATAATCTGCAAAAAAGGAAGAAGCAAGACTTAAAAAAGAAAATGCTAAAATAAGATAACTGTGTTTTACGACAAGTGAGGGATCTTTAAATTTAAGCTTTTTTAAATCCATTTCGTTTTCCTCAAGCCTGTATTCCAGACTTTTAATTTCAGATTTTATTTTTTCCAGCTTCTGCTTCAGCTGCTCATACTCTTTCAGTTTTTGCTTTAATTTTTGTTCTTCAATTAAATCAAATTCTATTCGTTTCAGCTGCTGCAGTGGACTCTTCCAACTGGAATTTAAATTTTCTAATTCAGCAATCAGTTCCTGTCTCTTTGCTGTTATCCGGTCTTTTTGGGTCTGATAGCTTTTTAATTTTTCCCTGATTAACTCCTCTTTTTGCTCAAATTTAACTATTATTTTTCGCTGTTTTTTTATAAAAGCTAATAAATCATCACTTTTTTGTTGAGAATCTAATTTCTGCCTCATTTCTGTTATTTCTTCTAATTTAGAATAATTATTTTTTAAAAGATCAACTAAAAAATACCTGTTTTCCAGTTTTTTTATTTTCTTTTTTAGCTCATCTAATTTTTCCTGCTTCTCTTTTAATTTATTTCTTTTTTGACTGAATTCATTAATTTCCAAAAGTGCCTGATCTCGCCT
>JBKHFK010000230.1:0-3181 GCA_046540295.1 Halanaerobium sp. | reverse complement strand
TACATTTTGTTGTTATTAAAGTGTTTTATTTATTATTAAAATAAAAAATAAAAAATTTTTAAAAAGATTATAACTACCTCCTTCTTAACTCTTTACATGATTCTCTAACCACAAGTTCAGGGTTATATAAAAATCTGGGTTTTTCAACCCCGATTTCCAGCATATTAAATAATAAACGGGCAGCGTGTCTTCCCAGTTCTTCTTTGGGATGCCTGACTGAAGTTAATCTAATATTAGTAGCTGTAGCCAGGATAGAATCGTCAAAAGAAACAACAGAAATATCATCAGGTACTTTTAGACCATTATCCAGTATTGCTTTAACTACATCTACTGCAATTTCATCATTATAACAGACAACTGCTGTAGGAATATCAGAATGAGAAAGTATCTTATCCATATAATGATAGGGATAGGAAGAAATTTGACTTGTTATATAGGTCCCAACTTCCGCAGCATCTGGATCAAGATCGTAGTCAGTCAAAGCTTTTTTAAAACCTTTAAGTCTAAAAACTCCCTGCAGATCATCTTCTTTAAAAATCCCTGCAATATTTGTATGTCCCAGCTGTAATAAATACTGAGTAGCCTTATATCCCCCCTGATAATCATTAACTATAGCATAAGAGGGATCAAGCTCTCTATAATAAGCATTTAACATCACAAAAGGAATATTTTTTTGCTGTAATTCCCTGTATAAATCCATATTATGAGTATCTACTGCACTTTTAGTAGGTTCAATTATTAAACCATCAATTCCATTATCTATAACTTTTTTTAAATGTTTTCTTTCTTTATCTGGATCATTATCGGTATTAGCCAGATTTAATGTATAATGTTTTGAGCTGACTACCTCTTCAATTCCAGAAATTATATTGGAAAATATATAATTAGAAAGATAAGTAGTAATTACTGCAATTCTTTTTTCCTTAACTAAGTTTTGATCATCCCGAAAAAATGTTCCCTTACCTCTCTCTCGAGAAACAAGCTTCTCCTTTTCCAGTTCTTTTAAAGCACGGCGAACAGTGTCTCTGCTGAAATCAAATTCTTCTGCTACATCAGATTCTGAAGGAAGTAAATCACCATTATTTAAATCATGATGTTTTATATATTCTTTATAATAATCAATTATCTGTTTGTATTTTGCTTTTTTCATACAACAACTCTCCCCACATTTAAACAAGTTGTATGTTAACTTGTTGCCTATATTATACAACAATCATTTTCAAAAATCAAGTATTTTTCTGAATATTTCTTTATTTTCTGACTTTAATTTTAATTAAAAAAAAAGCACCTGCCAAAAAATTAAACGCAGGTGCTGTCTGTAATATTTGAAATAAAGTTTTTAATTTATTTTAATTCTTAAGACTCTGCAGTGGTGCCGGGATACGACCACCTCTGCCAATAAAATCACTGCTTGAATAATTACTTACTTTCATTATTGGAGCTCTGCCAAAAAGACCACCGTAAACTACTTCCTCGCCGACATCCTTACCTGGGACTGGAATTACTCTTACAGCTGTTGTTTTATGATTGACCATTCCAATTGCAGCCTCATCAGCAATTATTGCAGAAATTGTAGCTGCAGAAGTTTTGCCCGGTACTGCTATCATATCAAGTCCAACAGAGCAGACTGCTGTCATTGCTTCTAATTTTTCCAGGTTTAAAGCTCCTTTTTCTACTGCTTCAATCATCCCGGCATCTTCACTAACTGGAATAAAGGCTCCACTCAAACCGCCAACATGGGAAGAAGCCATTACTCCTCCCTTTTTAACTGCATCATTTAGTAAAGCTAAAGCAGCAGTTGTTCCATGTGCACCAGCAACTTCTACTCCCATTTCTTCTAAAATTCTGGCTACACTGTCACCAACTGCAGGTGTCGGAGCAAGTGATAGATCAACAATTCCAGCAGTTACATCCAGTTTTTCAGAAGCTTCTTTTGCAACCAGCTGTCCCATGCGAGTAATTTTAAAAGCTGTCTTTTTAATAGTTTCTGCAACTACATCAAAAGGCTTACCTTTAACCTGGGTTAAAGCTGCCTTAACCGCCCCCGGGCCAGAAATGCCTACATTTATCATACATTCACCCTCACCGACACCGTGGAAGGCACCTGCCATAAATGGATTATCCTCAGGAGCATTAGCAAAAACAACCAGTTTACTGGCTGCTACTCCACCATTATCAGCAGTAAGTTCGGCACATTTTTTTACTACCTCTCCCATCTCAGCAACAGCATCCATATTCAAACCGGCTCTGGTAGTTCCAATATTAACTGAAGAACATACTCTATCTGTTTGAGCCAATGCTTCAGGAATCGATTTAATTAATTTTTTATCTGCTTCTGTCATGCCTTTATGGACTAAGGCTGAAAAACCACCAATAAAATCAACTCCCACCTCTTTGGCTGCTCTATCCAGTGTTCTGGCAAATTCTATGTAATCTAAGTCATTACTGGCTGCTGCTACCAGAGAAATTGGAGTTACCGAAATTCGTTTATTTATAATTGGAATATCATATTTCAGCTCAATTTCTTCTGCTGTTTTTACTAAATCACCTGCATATTTTATTATCTTATTATATATCTTCTCTCTTGCTCGGGCACCATCACTATCTGCACAATCACTTAAGGAAATCCCCATAGTAACTGTTCGGATATCCAGTTTTTCTTCTTCCAGCATCCTAATTGTTTCCATTATTTCATAAGTATTTAACATTAACTCACTTCCTCTCAAACTCTATAACTTTAATCCTATTGTCAGTTTAAATCAGCTAAAATCAAAAACTAGATTCTGTGCATGGAGCGAAAAATGTCCTCATGCTGTAATTTAATTGAAACTCCCAACTCTTCACCTTTCTGCTTTAACTCTTTTTTTAATTCTTCCAGAGGAATTTCTAAAGATTCAAGGTCGACAAGCATCGTCATTGTAAAATACTCATCAAGGATTGTCTGGCTGATATCTAAAATATTTACCTTTTTCTCTGCCAGCAGACTGCTGACCTCAGCTATAATTCCGATCTGATCTACACCTATCACACTAATTATTGCTTTCACATAAATCTTCCTTTCTCTTTAAAGTAAATTCTCGAAACTCTGCTGCTCTTTTTTATAATTTATAATTCCTATCATTTATCTTATCATTTATTTAATTTCTTTACAACAAAAACCGCCGGCATAAATCACCGGCGG
>JBKHFK010000229.1:0-3183 GCA_046540295.1 Halanaerobium sp. | reverse complement strand
GCTGAGTGCAGAATTAAACAGAGCACAGGGAAATTATAAACTGGCCTTTAATAATTATCAATCTGCCTATCAGGCAAACCGGAGTCAGAGTTATTTGTATAAATATATGGCTGAGATGCTCGAAAGAGCTGGAGATGAGATTGAGGCTTATAGTTACTGGCAGCGAACTCTTTCTTATGGCTGGTTTAGAGAGCTTGCCTATCAGCGGATAAATCATTATCAGGATAAATATCCACAGTTAAAACCTGATAAAGAAGAGGATGATGACCAAGAGGAAATTAATCCCTTTGAACTGGAAGCCAGCTGGCAGAAGGTTGAAGAACTTGAGGAGCAGGAAGAAATAAAAATGCTGAGAATCGGGCTGCAGGAAAATAATGAACATTTACTTTTTCAGTATTCAGACCCCTTTTCTGTAGTTTTTGATGATAAGATTATCTTTAGAGGTGAGGCAGAGAAAAATTATCTGCTTGAAATAGATGCAGACTCAATATATTTGAGCACAGAAGAAGAAAAAATAAAACTCGGCAGTTCAGAACTTGAATATCAGATTTACAGCAGTCAGGAAAATTCTTCTTTTTATGTTTATAATATTAATTATGGTCAGGGATATTTCTGGCAGGGTAGTGGCAACAGACAGTACAGGGGGAATATGATTATTAAAGGTGAAGGAGAAGAATTTACTTTAATTAATCAGGTAGAATTAACTCCCTATCTAATTTCTGTTGTTCCTTCTGAGATTTATGCCAGCTGGCCGATGGAAGCTTTAAAAGCTCAGGCAATTGCAGCCAGAAGTTATACTCTAAGTAATTTAGGGCGTCACAGCAGTGATGGCTATGATCTCTGTTCCACAGTTCACTGTGCAGCTTACAATGGTATTACAAGTGAAAATCAGCGGACTACAGAAGCTGTTTTATCTACCCAGGGAGAAAGTGCAGTTTTTGATGGTGAGATTATTGAGGCTGTATTCAGCAGTAATAGTGGTGGTTATAGTGAGCGAAGTGATCAGATCTGGTCTGCAGACTTACCCTATTTAAGAGGAGCAAATCAGATGAAAGCGGATAATTATGATTTTCCCCTGGCACCAGTTGAATTACAGCAGTGGCTTTTAACTGCACCGGATTCTTTTTCTAAAGATTTTGGCAGCAGCAGTTACCGCTGGCAGTTGAAAGTTCCGGCAGAGATTATCGAATATAGAAGTGGACTTGCCAGGATTAATAAGATTGAGGTCAATCAGCGAGCTCGAGGAGGTACCATTACTTCTCTCAGCCTCCACGGTGACGAGGAAGTGAAAAAATATAGTGTTTCCCAGATCAGAAGAGTTCTGGGTGGTTTAAAAAGCAGTCGTTTTTATTTTGACAGCCATTATGATCAAAATGGTTATTTAAAAGAATTATATATCTATGGATCAGGCTGGGGTCATAACCTGGGACTTGATCAATCAGCTGCAGCAGGTATGGGAGCTGCTGGATGGGATTACAGTAAGATTATTAAGCACTTTTACCCGGGTGTAGAAATAGAAAAATATGAATAATAAATTATTCGTGAAAAAATTGAGACTTACTTTAATTAAATAAATCAGTAAATTGTTTGACAAAACCCCCTCTTTTAAGTTAAAATTTTTATGAGAGGGGTTGTTTTTTTGCAGATAACATTTTTAGGAACAGGAACCTCACACGGGGTGCCGGTAATTGCCTGTGATTGTGAGGTCTGTCAGTCTGATAATCCAAAGAATAAAAGGATGAGGACTTCAATTCATATAAAAAGTAAAAAATATAATTTGTTAATTGATACTCCACCTGAAATGAGGCTGGAACTAATTTCTAATAATATTAAGAATGTGGATGGTGTTTTAATGACCCATGCTCATGCAGATCATATTATGGGTTTTGACGATATTCGGGCTTTGAATTGGTTTCAGGGCAAAGAAATGCCGGTTTATGGAGATCATAAAACTCTAAAACACATTAAAAGAGTATTCCCTTATATTTTTTCCGAAGAAAATCCTGGTGGTGGTGTACCACAGGTTATTTTAAAAAAAATAGAGGGAGAATTACAATTTAAAGATTTAAATGTAAAACCTGTTCCGATTTATCATGGAGATAATCAAATTTTAGCCTATAGAATAAATAATTTTGCCTATTTAACTGACTGCAGTAAAATTCCCGAGAGCTCATTTAAGCTTTTAGAAGGAATTGAATATGCTGCTGTTGATGCACTTCGATTTGAAGAACATCCAACCCATATGTCTGTGGATCAGGCAGTAGAACTGATTGACAGGCTAAATTTAAAACACGGTTATTTGACTCATATTTCTCACAGATTGGATCATCAAAAATTAAATAATTATTTACCCGATCATGTCAGTACAGCTTATGATGGTCTGGTTATTAATATTTGAAGATTTAAAGTTTGAATAAATTATAACTTAAGGTGATTAATTTGAATATTGTACTTGTGGAACCAGAAATCCCACAGAATACTGGTAATATTGCCCGTACCTGTGCGGTAACAGATTCTAATTTACATCTGGTCAGGCCGCTTGGCTTTTCAACTTCAGATAAATATCTAAAAAGAGCGGGTCTTGATTACTGGGATAAATTAGATATTAATTATTATGATAATTTAGATCATTTTTTTATGGAAAACAAAGGTGGACGCTTTTTTTATGCAACTACCAAAGCAGCAAAATCATATGCTGATTTTGAGTATCAAAAAAATGATTATTTTTTATTTGGTAAAGAAACTGCCGGTTTACCAGAAAAGTTATTAGAAAAAAATCTGGATAAATGTATTAGAATTCCAATGAAGGATAATTTAAGATCTTTAAATCTTTCTAACTCAGTTTCCATTATTATCTATGAGGCCCTGAGGCAGAATAATTTTATAAATTTAAACAAAAAAGGGAAATATAAAAAGGAAATTTGAGTTTTATCTTGAAATATATTATAGTAGAGTAAAAAGGAAGGAGGGGAAAATGGAAAAAAACAACTTTTTAACGATACTAATAATTTTATTAGTTTTTCTTTTGTCTATAACTATTACTGTTTCTGCTTTTCAGGTTAAATTAAATGACCGGGGCAGAGATGTAATTGAAGTTCAAAAATATTTAGAAGTTCTGGGTTATGATGTATCAACTGATGGTATATTTGGAAAAGGAACTGAGGATGCAGTTAAAGATTTTCA
>JBKHFK010000228.1:0-3219 GCA_046540295.1 Halanaerobium sp. | reverse complement strand
AGGAAAATATTTCAGGAATTAGAATTGTCAAGGCTTTCCATCAGCAGTGTTATGAGATGGAAAAATTTGATGAGGAGAACAATGATTACTTTACTAAAAATTATAATGCAGCAAAAATCTGGTCAAAATATTTTCCAATCATGGAATTTTTGGGTGGAATGAGTACAGTGCTGCTTTTATTTTATGGTGGTCGGCTGGTAATCGAAGGAGAAATCACACTTGGAGTCTGGATGCAGTTTAATTCCTATCTCTGGATGCTGATTATGCCGATGCGGATGATCGGTCATATAGTTAATATGTTTTCTAGAACCAGTGCTTCAGCCGAAAGAATATTTAATATCTTAGAAACCGAACCTGAAATTAAAAACAGGGAAAATGCGATCAAAGTTGATCGAATTAAGGGTGAGGTAGAATTTAGAAATGTCTCACTAAATTATGGGGGAGAAGAAATACTTAAAAATGTTTCTTTTCAGGCTGCGCCAGGAGAAACAGTTGCCATTATGGGGGCAACAGGTAGTGGCAAAACTTCGCTTGTTAATTTGATTCCCCGTTATTATGAGGTAACAGAGGGACAGGTTTTAATTGATGGAGTTGACAATCGCGATTATGATCTGCAGAATTTAAGATCCCAGATTTCTATAGTAATGCAGGACGTATTTCTGTTCTCCGAATCTATAGCCAATAACATTGCTTACGGTCAGCCCGGCCTTGATCTGGAAAAAATAAAAAGGGCAGCTCAAATAAGCAGTGCCCACGAATTTATAGAAGAAATGGATGCCGGTTTTGAGGAAGTAATTGGAGAGCGGGGAATGGGTCTGTCTGGAGGCCAAAAACAGCGAGTTTCACTCGCCAGAGCTATTGTAGAGGAAAGTCCGATTTTGATTTTAGATGATGCAACTTCGGCTGTTGATATGGAAACAGAACACCAGATTCAGCAGGCTCTGGAGGCAATGGAGCAGCGGAGCACACTTTTTCTAATTGCTCACCGTATTTCTTCAGTTAGAAAGGCAGATCAGATTTTAATACTTGATCATGGAAAAATAATTGAGAAAGGAACTCACGCAGAATTAATCAGAAAAAAAGGACACTATTATACAATGTTTAAAGAACAGTATAAAGAGGTAATAAATGAAGAAGAAATAGAAAAAAGGTGGGTGAATTAAATGGCCTATAATCGATATTTTGAAGATGAAGAAATGGAAAACTTAGATCCAAATAATATTAAAAGAGTGCTTTCTTATTTAAAACCATATAAATATAAAGTAGCATTTTCGCTGTTTTTAATGGCCATGGCTGCCTTTGCCGACCTTTTAGGACCCTATTTAACTAAAATTGCTATTGATAACTATATTACAGCCGGTGATTATCGGGGATTAACAATGATCAGTCTTTTATTTATGGCTTTACTTGCGGTTAATGGTCTGGCAGTGCGTTTTCGAGTTTTAATTATGAGTAAAGTTGGACACAAGGTAGTGCGCAATATCAGACAGGATCTTTTTCAACATATCCAGAAATTATCTTTCAGCTATTTTGATTCTATTCCGGCCGGGAAAATTATAGTTCGGGTAATGAATAATGTTAACTCACTGCAGAATCTGCTGGAAAATGGTCTAATTAACATTATAACTGATACCTTTCGTTTTCTGGCAATTTTAATCATTATGCTCAATCTTGATCTGCGCTTAACTTTGATTTCGATTACAGTTATGCCGGTGCTGATTTTTATTATATTTTTACTGAAAAAGAAAATTAGAGTTGGCTGGCGCCGGGTACAGAAAAAACGATCCAATATGAATGCCTATATTCACGAAAGTCTGACCGGGATGCAGATAACTCAGGCTTTTGTTAGAGAAGAGAAAAATAGTAATATTTTTAAAGATTTACAGGATGATTATGTAACAAACTGGATGAAGACGGTTATGATGTCACATGGAATTTTTCCAGTTGTACTTTTAATTAATACCACCAGTGTTATTATTATGTACCTGGTGGGTATTAGAGACCTCAATGCCGGTCTGGTAACTATTGGTACCCTGGTCGCTCTGCTGCAGTATATCTGGCGTTTATGGCAGCCAATTATCAATATCAGCAACTTTTATAATCAGGTGCTGGTTGCCAATTCAGCTGCTGAGAGAATTTTTGATGTGCTGGATACAGAACCGGATATTGTTGATCTACCGGAAGCTAAAGAAATGCCGCCAATTGATGGTAAAGTTGAGTTTAAAGATGTAACCTTCAGTTATGAAGAAGATGGAGAAATTATTTTAAAGGACATGAATTTTGAAGTCGAGCCCGGAGAAACAATAGCTTTTGTAGGAGCCACCGGAGCGGGAAAGAGTACAATTATCAACCTGATGACCCGATTTTATGATATTGATCAGGGCAGTATTTTAATTGATAATATCGATATTCAGGATGTAAAAGTTGCTTCCCTTAGAAAACAGATTGGTGTTATGATGCAGGATACCTTTATTTTTTCCGGTTCAATTGCAGATAATATTCGCTACGGTAATTTAGAAGCTACCAGAGAAGATATAGAAAAAGCGGCTGAGATGGTTTATGCAGATGAGTTTATCAGAGAAATGGAAAATGGCTATGATACTGAAGTTAATGAACGCGGTTCCAGACTATCTGTCGGGCAGAGACAGTTGATATCTTTTGCCAGAACTATTTTGTCTGATCCTAAAATTTTAATTCTGGATGAAGCAACTTCCAGTATTGATACTCAGACTGAAATCTTAATTCAAAAAGCAACTCAGGCAGTATTAGAAGGCAGAACATCTTTTGTTATCGCCCACCGCCTCTCAACCATCCGCAATGCAGACCGGATTATGGTTCTGGAAGCGGGAGAGATTATTGAAACAGGAAGCCATGAAGAATTAATGGCCAGACAGGGTCACTACCATGATCTCTACATGGCTCAATATAACCGGGTAATTTAGTTAATCATGTAAAATAAAATACAATTTAAGGAAAATCAGTAATTATTCTTGACAGTCAAAAATATATCTGTATAATAACAGTATAAGAATTATAAGAAAATCACTAATAATTAATAATAAGCTAATAAGAAAGGGTGATTGATAATGTTTAAAAGAGTAATCAGATTTTTTGACGAGGTAAGTTCTGAGGGGCAGAGAATAGAAAATAACCTCAGAGAGGTCAAAGAACAATACCGCAACGAAAACACCAGCAGCTATATGCAGTTTTAGAAAATAA
>JBKHFK010000227.1:0-3258 GCA_046540295.1 Halanaerobium sp. | reverse complement strand
AGATGGTCATCAATTTATTGATCAGGCTGTTAAAAATGGTGCCAGAACTGTAATGATAGAAAAAGAACTTGCTGATTATCAGAGTGGTGTCAGTTATATCAAAGTTGAAAATAGTAGAAAAGCAATGGCTCAGCTGGCTAAAAATTTTTTTGAGAACCCACTGAAAGAGCTCAAGTTGATAGGTATTACCGGGACTAATGGTAAGACTACAACTTCCTATTTGTTATACAATATATTAAAAGAATATGCAGGTCAGGCTGCTTTATTTGGTACAATAAAAAATATAATTGGTGAGCAGGAACTCTATACAAATAGAACAACTCCAGAATCAATAGATTTATATAGATATTTTTCTAAAATGAGAGAAGAAAAAGTGAAGTATGGAGTAATGGAAGTTTCTTCACATGCACTTGATTTATATCGGGTAGAGGGCATGAAATTTTCTGCCGCCATCTTTACAAATATTTCTCAGGAACACTTAGATTATCACAAAAATATGGAGAATTATCGAGAAGTTAAATCCAGGTTATTTGCCCAACTTGATCAGGGTCAGCCTGCTGTTATTAATCTTGATGATTCCAATTCTGAATATATTGCAGAAAAATCAGCTGGAGATAATTATTTTTATAGCCTGGAATCAAAAAAGGCGGATCTATATACTATAAATGATAAGCTTCATCAAAAAGGTATGGAATATATGACTGCAGGAAGAATTGATAATCTATTTGAGTTAAATCTGGGTGGTATTTTTAACATTTATAATTCTCTGGCTGCTGTTTTGACTGCAGATTTGCTTGGGGTTGATTTACAAACTATAATTAAAGCCCTAAAAAAGCTTTCTTCAGTACCGGGACGCTTTGAGATAATTAATGCCGGGCAGGATTTTCAGATTGTTGTTGATTATGCTCACTCTCCAGATGGGATGAAAAATGTTCTGGATACTGCTGCAGATATGGATAAAAATAGACTGATTGTGCTTTTTGGATGTGGTGGAGATAGAGACCGCAGTAAAAGGCCTGTTATGGCTTCCCTGGCAGAGGAATATGCTGATTATATAATTATCAGTAATGATAATCCACGCAGTGAGGATCCGGAAGCAATTTTTGCTCAGATCAAAACTGGTTTTAGCAAAGATTTTAAGGATTATGAAATTATTGCTAACCGCAAGAAAGCAATAGAAACAGCAATTAAAATGGCTGAGCAAAATGATTTGGTCCTGCTGCTGGGAAGAGGACATGAGCCTTATCAGGTTTTTAAAAATAAAAAAATTGAGCTGGATGATCGTCAAGTTGCTCGTCAGGCAGCGTCAGCACTGCGAGGTATTTAAATGGAAAATTTAAGTTTAAAAAAGATAATAGATTTTACTGATGCGGATTTACTGCAGGGAGATAACCAAAAAATAATTAGAGAAATTGTTATTGACAGCAGAGAAGTTAAGGATAAATATTTATTTATTGCTATTATTGGCGAAAAACAGGATGGTCATCAGTATTTAGTTGATGCTGTAAAGAATGGGGCTGCTGCAGTTATTGTTGATCGAGTAATTGAGGCTGAATATATCCTAAATTCCGAAGTTGCTGTCTTAAAAGTTGATGATACAACAAAAGCTCTGCAGGATATTGCACATAATTACAGAAAGACTTTTACTGATTTAAAAGTTATTGCTGTCACAGGTAGTGCCGGCAAAACTACTACTAAAGATTTGATTTATTCTGTACTTAGTCAAAAATACAGCTGTTTAAAAACAGAAGGAAATTATAATAATCATATAGGCCTTCCATTAACATTATTAAGATTAAACTCGAAAAAAGAAATTGCTGTACTGGAAATGGGAATGAGTGCGCTGGGAGAAATAAAACTGCTGGCAGAAATTGCAGAACCTGAGATTGGTGTTATCACAAATGTAGCAGCAGCCCATTTAGAACAACTTGGCAGCTTAGAAAATATTGCGCGAGCAAAAAAAGAACTGCTTGATCAGCTGCAGGAAAATAATACGGCAGTTTTAAATTATGATAATTACTATACTAGGAAAATGGGCGAAAATACAGCTGCCAGAGTAATCTATTTTGGTTTTAAAAAAGCTTCGGATTTGCAGACAGTTGCCTACAAATTTGACAGAAAAAAAGAAATCTTAAATTTTGAGCTTGAATACGGCAGCCATAAATATTCTTTTAATTTTAATAAAGCAGGTAAACATAATATTTATAATGCGATGGCTGCAGTTATAATTGCTCTGGAATATGGTCTCAGCCCGACTGAGATTCAGCAGGGGCTGCTGCAGACAGAATTTTCTTCAAATAGAATGGAAATTATTGAGCTGCAGGCTGGAGTGAGAATCATTAATGACAGCTATAATGCCAATCCACTGGCTGTGAAAGCTGCTCTCGAAGTTCTGACTGCACATGCTGCAGACAGAAAAATAGCTGTTTTAGCTTCAATGCTGGAGTTGGGAGAAAAAAGTTCGGCCAGCCATCAAGAAATTGGTCTCTGCGCTGCTCAAAAAAATATTGATTTATTAGTTACAATTGGCAAAAAAGGCAGAGAAATTGCAGCCGGTGCCAGAGAAGAAATGGAAAATGATAAAATAATAACTTTAAATAATAATCAGGAATGTATTGATTACCTTGCTGCCGAAATAAAAAAAGGAGATCTAATTTTAATTAAGGGTTCAAGAGCCAATAAATTGGAAGAAATAGCAGCTGGACTGAAAAATAAGGAGCTTTAAAATGCAATATATTCTGGCATATCTTTTGCCATTAGTTTTAATCATATTTAGTGGTAATATTTTTATTAATTATATAGAGAAAATTAATTTTGGCCAGCAGGTACGGGATTGCGGCCCTGAAAGCCATTTAAAAAAAGCAGGGGTTCCAACAATGGGTGGACTGCTGATTATTTCAGTATTTTTAATAGTCTCGGTAATTTTACTGACCTTAAGTGCAGAAGTTATTACAATTTTGCTGACAGCTTTTATTATGGCTTTAACAGGCTTTTTAGACGATTTTTTAAAAATTAGCTTTAAGAGATCTCTTGGTTTAAAGGCCTGGCAAAAAATTCTTTTACAGACTGCTGCAGCTCTGCTTACAGCAGTAACAGCCGTATTTATTAGTAAGCAGTATAGTTTAATTATTCCTTTTATAGGAACTTTTAATATTGGGGCCTTTTTAAAATTTTTGCTGACTTTTATCGTTGTTATTGGCAGTTCAAATGCTGTCAATTTAACCGATGGGCTTGATGGGCTGGCAGCTGGTGTTACAG
>JBKHFK010000226.1:0-3270 GCA_046540295.1 Halanaerobium sp. | reverse complement strand
ACTCAGGAGGAAGCTGAAAAGCAGGGAGTTGAACTCCATTTTGTCAATACTTCTGAGATGGAAGATGTTCCAGCTGAACTTAAAGAACTGGTCGGGGGAGAGGGTTATGATGATGTTTTTGTCTATGCTCCGGTCAGAGAACTGGCAGAACAGGGAGACCAGATTCTGGGTAAGGATGGCTGTATGAACTTTTTTGCCGGCCCAACTGACAAAGAACTTTCTGCAGAATTTAACCTCTACAACATCCATTATTCTCCAACCCACATTATGGGTTCAACCGGTGGTAATGATGATGATATGCGCGAATCACTTAAAATGTCAGCTGAGGGCAGATTAAATCCGGCCACAATGATTACCCATGTTGGTGGGCTGGATAGTGCAGCTGAGACCATTCAAAATCTACCCAAAATTCCAGGTGGTAAAAAGTTGATCTATACTTCAATTGATATGGAGCTGACAGCTTTAGAAGACTTTGCCAAAAAAGCCGATGAAGATCCTAAATACGGCAAACTGGCAGAAATTATTGCAGCAAATAATGGACTCTGGTCAGCAGAGGCAGAAAAATATTTACTTGCTAATTTTACAAAATAGGCAGCTGAATAATTAATAGAATCACTGTAACAATCATTGAAAATAGAACCGGACAGATGTCCTAAATCTAATTAAAATTAACAGGAGTGAATCAGTATGAAAAAAGCAGAATTTATTTTAGAACACGAAGAGGGGTTTCACGCCCGCCCGGCCGGTATTTTTTCCAAACAGGCGAGCAAGTTTAAGTCAGATATTGTTTTATTTAAAAATGGTAATCAGGAAAATGAATATAACCCCAAAAGTATTATTTCAATTATGACCATGGGGGCAACTCAGAATGATAAAATAACAATTCAGGCAGATGGCAGTGATGAGGAAGAAGCAGTCAACTCCCTGCTTGAACTGGTAGAAAAAGACTTTAAGATGTAGCTAGGTACCTAGCTAGGTACCTAGCACTTGGAAATTAATTCCATTCATTAAAGTAAAATAGTACAGCAGCAATTTGCAGAAGGCCCATCATTTGGACAGGTGATGGGTCTTTTTGCTATTTTAGTACCCGGTACAGGTGTTTAATTTCACATATCGGTGGGTTGTCTGTTTTATTAGAGAGTGTTATAATATTGGTGTAATATTAATTAATGATAAAGGAAAAGTTAAAAATTATAAACTGATTGATTTAAAAGAACTTGAAATGGATAAGTGGGAGTTTACTGTTAATTACAGTGATTTTATCAAGAAAAATTATTCTTCTGAGCTATAAATATCATAAAACAGGAGTGGATAACTTTGAATACAATAGGTATCTGTATGGGAGCCTCTAATATAAAAATTGTTAAAACAACCAGAAATAGTGATAACTTAAAAGTTTTAGACCATAATTCACTGCCTCATCAGGGTAATGCGGCTAAAACTCTAAAAGAAGTACTGGCTGGTTTTAATTTAGAGGCAGATGATAATTTTGCAGTAACCGGGCGCAAATTTAAAGAATTTGTGGATTTTCCTTCGATTTCCGAACCGGAGGCGACGGAGCTGGCATATCAGGCGATTAAAAATAATTATCCTGCTGTGGAAGCCATTGTAAGTGCAGGGGGAGAGACCTTTATGGTCTATGAACTTGATGAAAACGGAAGTATAGCTGATGTTCACAGCGGCAATAAATGTGCTTCTGGAACAGGAGAATTTTTTCTGCAGCAGTTAAAAAGGATGAATATCAGCCTGGAAGAGGCTATGCAGTCAGCTCAGACTGATAATCCCTATCAACTTTCCGGTAGATGTTCAGTTTTCTGTAAAAGTGACTGTACACATGCTTTAAATAAGGGCCAGGAAAAAGGGAAAATAGTGGCCGGCCTCTGTCGGATGATGGCAGATAAAATTATGGAACTGCTTTCTAATTTTAAAGCTGAATCGATTATGGTAGTTGGAGGAAGCAGTAAAAATAAGGTAATGCTTGATTTTTTAAAACAGAAACTACCTCAGGTTGTTGTGCCGGCAGAAGCAGATTACTTTGAGGCACTGGGTACTGCTCTCTGGGCTGAAAACCACGGCCAAAAATTTCCGGCTGGTGAGATCTACAGCAGGGACAAAAGTTCTTTTGAATTTTTAGATCCTTTAGAAAATTACCGGGATCAGGTCACTTTTAGAAAATTGGAAAGAGGAAATGTGGAGCAGAATGACAGCTGCCTGCTGGGGATTGATGTGGGATCAACTACTACTAAAGCTGTAATTATGAGACAAAAAGATGAGGCACTGCTGGCCTCAGTTTATCTGCGAACAGGTGGAGATCCGGTTGGGGCAGCTAAGGAATGCTACACTAAACTTTTAAATAAAATTGGTGACAGAGAAATTGAGATTATCGGCCTTGGAGTAACAGGTTCCGGCAGACAGATTGTAGGATTACATGCTCTGACAGAATCCATTCATAATGAAATTATGGCCCATGCCCGGGCTGCAGTTTATTTTGACAGTGAAGTCGAAACCATCTTTGAAATTGGGGGCCAGGATGCAAAATACACCTATTTAATTAATGAAGTACCCACTGATTATGCAATGAATGAGGCCTGTTCTGCAGGTACCGGGTCTTTTTTAGAAGAAGCAGCAGCAGAATCATTCAATATTGAGGTAGAAGATATAGAAGAAATAGCTATGAGAGGAGAAAACCCTCCCAATTTTAATGATCAGTGCTCGGCTTTTATCAGCAGTGATATTAAAAGTGCTATTCAGGAAGGCCTTAAGGTTGAAGATATCTGTGCGGGGCTTGTATATTCAATCTGTCTTAATTATACAAACAGAGTCAAGGGTAACCGAGCAGTGGGAGAAAAGATATTTATGCAGGGTGGTGTCTGCTATAATAAGGCAGTCCCCATTGCCATGGCCGCTTTAACCGGTAAAGAAATCATTGTACCACCTGAGCCCGGATTGATGGGAGCTTATGGGGAAGCACTGCTCGTAAAACAGAATTTAAGCCTGGGTCTGACAGAAGAAAAAAGTTTTAAGCTTAAAGAACTGGCTGAACGAGAAATTAAATATCATAAATCCTTTATCTGTCAGGGAGGAGAAGAAGACTGTGACCGCAGGTGTGAGATTAATCTGATGGAAATCAAAGGTAAAAAATATCCTTTTGGTGGTGCCTGTAATAAGTATGTTAATCTCGCTCAAGATTTAAATTATGATGTTAAAAACTTAGATTATGTGCGCAAAAGAGAAAAGATGGTTTACGAAAAATTCTTTGCAGAACCGGAG
>JBKHFK010000225.1:0-3277 GCA_046540295.1 Halanaerobium sp. | reverse complement strand
TCAAAGGATTTAAACGGCTGGAATTAAAGGCAGGAGAAGCTAAAACTGTAGAATTTAAGTTAAAAGCGGAGCAGCTTGCTTTTTATGATAAAGATATGAATCTTGTAGTTGAACCGGGAGAATTTGAAATTATGATCGGCAGTTCTTCCACAGATATCAGGCTGGAAGATTTAATAGAACTTCAGGGTGACAAAATAGAATTAACTGCTGAAAGAGAGTATTTTACTGAGGTAGAGGTTGAATAATCAAATAAGGCTCTGTAATCCAGAGCCTTTAAAATTCTTAAAAAAATTTCTAAAAAAAGAAGGAGATTTATAATAAGTCTTGAATAATAATATTAGAGAGTTAATTTAATAGTTAAATTAATACATGAATTAATAAAGTTGATAATGACTCAAATTTATATCAAGTGGAGGTAATCAAATTATGGAAAATGTTTTTAAAGATTTTAAAAAGGTTAAATATGAAGGTCCGGAATCAGACAACCCAATGGCATTTAAGTACTACAATCCAGAAGAAGAAATTGCCGGTAAAACTATGGAGGAGCATTTAAGATTTTCAATTGCTTACTGGCACACTTTTGCCGATACCGGTGAGGATCCATTTGGTGTTGGAACCAGAGTTTATCCCTGGGCAGATATAAAAGATCCTTTGGAAAGAGCAAAGGCTAAAGTAGAAGGAGCCTTTACCTTTATGGATAAGCTGGGTGCACCATTTTTCTGCTTTCACGATCGTGATGTAGCACCAGAAGGAAAAACTGTAGCTGAGAGTTATAAAAATTTGGATACAATAGTTGATTTAATTGAAGAGAAAATGGACGAAACTGGAATAAAACTGCTCTGGGGAACCGCAAACATGTTTACAAATCCCCGCTTTATGAATGGTGCTTCAACTTCTCCTAATGCAGATGTCTTTGCTATGGCTGCTGCTCAGGTTAAAAAAGCAATGGAAGTTACAAAAAGACTTGGTGGAGAAAATTATGTATTCTGGGGCGGCCGTGAAGGTTATGAAACTCTGTTAAATACCAATATGGCCTTAGAACAGGATAATCTTGCCCGCTTTTTAGAGATGGCTGTAGATTATAAAGAGAAAATTGGCTTTGATGGTCAGCTTTTAATTGAGCCCAAACCAAAGGAACCAACAAAGCATCAGTATGATTTTGATGCAGCCAATGTTATTGCTTTTTTAAGAAAATATGATTTAGATGATCACTTTAAAGTTAATCTTGAGGCTAACCATGCAACATTAGCCGGTCATACTTTTGAGCATGAGCTACACTATGCCAGAATTAATGATATGCTCGGTAGTGTAGACGCCAATCAGGGAGATTTATTACTGGGCTGGGATACAGATCAGTTCCCAACAAATATTTATACTACAACTCTGGCCATGTATGAGATCCTTAAAAACAACGGACTGGGTCAGGGTGGACTTAATTTTGATGCCAAGGTTCGTCGTCCGTCCTTTAAGATGAAAGATTTATTTTACGGTCACATTGCCGGAATGGATGCTTTTGCCAAAGGTTTAAAGATAGCCAGCAAACTACTGGAAGATAGAGTTTTAGAAGATTTTGTAGCAGAAAGATATGCAAGCTATGAAAGTGGAATTGGTAAAAAAATTGTTAACAAAGAAGTAGGATTAGAAGAACTTGCTGAATATGCATTAGAACTGGGTGAAGTTAAAAATTATTCAGGTCATCAGGAAATGCTGGAAGCAAGATTGAATCAGTATATTTTGAACAATTAAAAATATAAATTTAGCTGTTAATAATTGAGCTGGCGGCAGGAAACTGCCGCCATTCTCAACCAATAAATTTAATTGAATACAGCAAAAATTCAAAAAATTTATATAATATTGAAAAATATTTAAAGTTCCTATTGAAATTGGTGCTTTTTTTTAGTATAATTAAATAAACCGGTTTCAAAGGAAGTGAATAGAGTGGTTACAATCAATGATATAGCAAAAAAAGCAAAAGTATCCAAATCAACAGTTTCTAAAGTAATCAACAATTACTCAGGGGTTGGAGATGATACCAAAGAAAAGGTTTTAAAGATTATGAAAGAAAATAACTACTGGCCTAATTCTGTTGCCAGGAGTTTATCAACTAAAAAATCCTACACTATTGGTATTTTTGGTCCTCAGATTTTAAATAACTTTTTCTTTAGAGAAGTTTTTGAGGGGATTGAAGCTGTGATGGGAAAAAAAGGATATGATCTTCTGTACTTTACCAACAAACAGTGGGATGAGTCCTGGGTTGATTACAGCTATAAAGAAAAGTGTGAAAACAGAAATGTTGATGGAGTTATTATGATGGGTTATGGTAAGGTTAATATAGCTCAATTTGACAGACTGTTAAAGTCAGAGATACCATCTGTTTTTATTGACTTAGATCTGGTTGGCTCAAATACTTCCTATGTTACTTCTGACAACACCGGGGGAGCCAGAAAAGCTGTGGAATATTTAGCTGAACTGGGGCATAAAAAAATTGCAATGATTAGAGGGCTTAATGGTTTTAAGGTATCTACTGATAGATTTGTTGGATTTCAGCAGGTTATTAAAGCTTTAAATCTTCCCTATAATTCAAAATGGATGTTTGATGGAGATTACAGTATGGAAACAGGATATCAATCTATGAAAAAAATACTCAGGCTGGAAGAAAAACCAACTGCAATTTTTGCAGAAGATTTGATTGCTATTGGTGCTATTAAGGCAATCAGAGAGGCTGGTTTAAGTGTTCCTGCGGATTATTCTGTTATTGGCTTTGACAGTATAGAGGTTGGCAGACACTATCATTTAACAACAATTGCTCAGGATCAGATTGGACTGGGGGAAGCAGCCTCCAAATTACTGTTAAAGATTATAGATCAAAAATCGTTTTCACCAATTATTTTACCAACTCGATTAATTATTGGTAAAACCTGCAGAAAAGTTTAATAATTTTAAGCATTAATAAACCGGTTTCAAGATAAAAAAACAGTTTATTTTTTTAATTTTCAAACTTTAAACCGGTTTCATAAATTAAAAGGAGGGGATTATTTGGGGGATAAAGGAGCTTTTTATTGCAATAATTATCGCAATTTATTAAAGCAGTATGGATATACAGAGAGTCAGATTAAAAATAAAATTGATGATACCTGGGATTCCATATTTTTTGATGAAGATCTAAAATTTTATTTTGAGACAGAAGACAAAATGGCCTATATTACTGATACAGGTAATAATGATGTTAGGACAGAGGGAATGTCATATGGAATGATGGCTGCAGTTCAGCTTAATC
>JBKHFK010000224.1:0-3280 GCA_046540295.1 Halanaerobium sp. | reverse complement strand
CTAAGATTGAAGAAGAATTGTCTGCAGTTAGGAAACAGATTCAAGAAAAAGAAGTAAATTTAAAGAATTTAAAAGATGAAATCAACCAGGAAGCTCAGGCTTTAGAAGCCGGTAAGGATCAGCTGCTGAAAACAAAAGAGGACTATCAGCATTATAGTTCTCGCCTGCAGTTGATGGAAGAAATGCAGGAAAGTTATGAGGGCTACTACAATGGTGTGCGCAGTATTTTAGAAAAAAGAGAGCAGTTTGATGGTTTAATTGATGTGGTAGCAGAAATTATTTCTGTAAAAGCAGAATACGAAGAAGCAATAGAAACTGCTCTGGGTGCCAGGATGCAGAATATTATTGTTGAAGACGACCAGACTGCCCGTGATGCTGTAAAGTATTTAAAGCAAAATAACAGGGGTCGGGCAACATTTTTGCCTTTAAATATGGTTAATGGTTCCCGCCTTGGTGAGCGCTATTTGAACAAACTGGCCCGGCAGGAGGGTTTTATTGGACTGGCAGTTGATCTGGTTGATTTTCCGGAGCGCCTGGAAAATATTTTTAATTTTCTTCTGGGACAGATTGTAGTCAGTGATAAGCTTGAACATGCTGTAAAAATGGCCAAAAATATAAAACGCAGCTTTAGAATTGTAACTACTGAGGGAGATGTTGTTTATCCTGGAGGTGCGATCTCCGGCGGCAGCAGTTCCAGCAACAGCAGAGATTTAATTGGGCGCAGCCGCAAAATTGAAGAACTTAAAACAAAGAAGACTAAGTTACAGCAAAAAGGAAAAAAGCTGATTAAAAAACTGGAAAATGACAAAAAAGAACTTGACCAGCAGCGAGAAAAGCTGGAAGCTTTAAAATCAGCCCTGCAGTCACTTAAAATGGAAGAAAATAATATTCTTAATCGAAAAAACAGAGCTTTAGAGAATCTGGAAGAGTTGAAAGCTGATAAAAATTTAAGAAAAGATAATTTTTCTAAGCTGGATCTGAATCTAAAAGATAATAGAGAGACAATTGAAGCGAAAGAAAAAAAGATTGAAGAACTGAAAGCAGATATTAAAAATTTAAACTATGAAATTGAAGATTTAAATGCTGCTTTAAATATAAAAGAAGAAAACTTAAAAGAACTGGAGCCGAAGTTAAAGGAATTGGAACTTGATGGTGCCAGAATTTCTGAAAAAAGAAATAATGCTCGTGAAAAATTAGATGAGAAGAAAAGAAATCTTGAAATAAAAAACAAAGAAATAAATGAGCGGGAAAAGGAAGTTAAAGAGATCAGCAAAGATTTAGAAAGAATTGCTGAGCGAAAAGTAAAACTGCTGCAGCAGAAAGACGAACTTGAGACAGCCGGAAAAGAGCTGAAACAGCAGAAAGAAGATTTAACTTTAAATGTTAAGAATTTAGAAAAAGAGGTTGAAGATAGGGAAAAAGAGGCAAAAGAGCTGCAACAGCAGCTGAATAAACTGAGAGAAGATTTTCATCAGCTTGATTTAAAATATACAAAGCTGGATGATAAACTGGAAAATATAAAATCAATTTTAATGGATGACTATAATTTAAAACCGGCTGAGATTAATGAGGAAGAACTAATTGAAATTAAAGATGAAAATGAGGCGGAAACAGAAGCTGAGATTAAATCATTGAAAAATAAAATGGACAGTCTGCATCCGGTTAATGAGGCAGCAGTAGAGGAGTTTACTGAACTAAAAGAGAGACTTGATTATTTACATGAACAGCAGGATGACTTAAAACATGCCCGTAATTCAATCGAACTTGTGATTTCGGATATTGAAGAATCAATGGAAAAAATGTTTGCTGATACCTTTTATCAGGTTAAAGAAGAGTTTGCAAAAGTTTTTAAGGCTCTTTTTCAGGGTGGAAAGGCAGAACTTAAATTAAGTGACCCGGATGAGCTTTTAACAACCGGGGTAGAAATTCATGCTCAACCTCCCGGTAAAAGTTTAAAAAGTTTATCACTTTTATCAGGTGGAGAAAGGGCTTTAACGGCAATTGCCCTAATCTTTGCTTTTATTCAGGTTAAACCGAGTCCTTTTTATGTCCTGGATGAGATTGATGCTCCTCTGGATGATGTTAATATTGTTCGTTTTGCCAGCTTTATTAAAAAATACGCAAAGGTAGCTCAGTTCATTATTATAACTCACCGCCGCTACATGATGACTGAGGTTGATTCACTCTATGGAGTAACTATGGAAAAATCAGGTGTATCACGTCTGGTCTCATTAAAATTGGATCAGGCAGAAGAATTTAATGAGGAATATATCAAGGAGGCTTTATAAGTGGGATTTTTACAGAGGTTAAAGGATGGACTAAAAAAAACAAAGGAAAGTTTTGTCAATCAGGTAACAAGTATTTTTACAGGCAGAACAAATATTGATGATGAGTTATTTGAGGAACTTGAGGAAGTTTTAATTCAGGCAGATGTAGGAGTCAAAACCACTTTTACTTTAATTGATAAATTAAAAGAAGATATTGAAGAGGAAGAGATTACTGAGCCGGAAGAGCTGATGGAGTATTTTCAAAAAGAATTACAGAATTTGCTGCAGAATGATGAAGGCGGCTTTAATTTTGATCATGATTTAAATATCATCATGGTAGTTGGTGTTAATGGTGCAGGTAAGACAACAACTATTGCTAAGATTGCCGGCCGCCATAAGGAAGAAGGGAAAAAGGTTATGCTGGCAGCAGGTGATACTTTTAGAGCCGGGGCAATTGAGCAGCTGCAGATCTGGGGAGACCGCCTTGGTATTAATGTGATTGCTCAGCAGGAAGGCTCGGATGCAGCCGCAGTAGCTTATGACGCTGTTCAGTCAGCAAAAGCCAGAGATGTTGACCTCTTAATTATAGATACAGCCGGCCGTCTGCATACTCAGACTAATTTAATGGAAGAGCTCAAAAAAGTTAAAAGAGTAATCGATAGGGAGGCAGCTAAAATTAAGGCTGGGGTAGAGGTGCTTTTAGTTTTAGATGCAACTACAGGTCAGAATGCAATTTCTCAGGCCAAACTCTTTAATGATGCAGTGGAAGTCGATGGAGTGGCTCTGACCAAACTTGATGGAACTGCCAAAGGTGGAATCGTAATTGCCGTTAAAAATGAACTGGATATTCCTATTAAACTAATCGGTGTGGGAGAAGCAGCTGAAGACCTGCAGAACTTTGATCCCGAAGAATTCATCGAAGCTCTTTTCAGCAGCGAAGAATAAGCAACTGTATTTTAATAAAAGAATATGAAGCAAAAATTCTAAACCAGATATTAACAAAGAGAGTTTTG
>JBKHFK010000223.1:0-3309 GCA_046540295.1 Halanaerobium sp. | reverse complement strand
CTACCAATTCATCAGAAGGATTCCTGGCAGCAGTAGAAGATGCACTTTCATCTGACCGCTACGGCAGCCTGGAAGATGCAGAAGATCTACAGACAGCCGAGGAGATAATGGAAGAAGCAGAATCTGAGGAAGATGAGGAAGAAGGAGGTTCCAATGGATAAGAATCTAACAATACTCGAAAAAGTAATGCTGATGGGGCTTTTGCCCCTTCTTGGCGCTACTAATAATTTAAAACAGGCTTTAATAACCGCCATCAGTGCAGTTTTAATTGCATTATTAATAAAGGTTATCGCCAGATTTATTTCTGAAAGAGAGGACTACCACTGGTATTTATTAATCGGTGTAGGAATTACTTTAAGCTACATTTCTTATATAGCGCTTATAGATCTTTTCCCTGATTTTGAAATTTTTGTGAATAATTATCTGCTGCTGCTGGGAGTAACTCCGTTAATTTATATAGGGGCCAGCAGAAGCGAAAGTGAATTTTTTGCTTACCAGAAAGATTTCTTTATTTTAATGGTTTTTGTAGGAGCTCTGCGTGAGATATTGGGAAGAGGCAGTATTTTTTCAATTCAGCTGACTGCAGCAGGTTATCCACCTTTAGGTTTTGTCAAGGATTTCCCCGGCGCATTTTTAATAGTCAGCATAATTTATCTGCTGGTAGAACTTACGCGAAAAGATAAAAAAAGCCTGAAGGAAGGAAGTGGGGAACTTGTCTGAGTTAACTCGTTTATTTTTAAATTCATTATTAAGTGAAAACATGAGTCTTGCTTTTTTCCTGGGAATTTTGTTTATGATGGTCGAATCAGGTTCTATTAAACAGACTGCCCTTAAGGGTTTAAAATATGTAAGTACAGTTTTTGTAATTAACATTCTCGGCTGGTTTTTACATAGCTTTTTACCGGCCGGTCTGGATCCACTCAATCCGGCAATATTTTTCATTACTACAGTGATTGGAATTACCGTGCTAAAATACTGGGGTGAGCTTCAGGGTGAATGGTTTGGTATGCCAAGGTTTATTCTGGTCCTGGGACCGCTTTTTGGAAGTCAGCTTTTAATTCAGAGGGGCGCCTATTCTTATGCAGAGATGATGAGTGTTAATAGTGCTTATATTCTGGGAGGATATATTCTCTTTGTTTTAATTGCATCTATCAAAGAAGAAATTATTGTTTCTGATGCACATCCAGTATTTAAGAGTTATTCTACTCTTCTGGCTGCAGTTGCTATGCTGGCTTTAGGAGTAATTGGAATCCAGATTATTTAGGCAGAGAAAAATTAACTTTTAATTATAGAGAGATAACTTGATACACGAAATCCGGGCCTATCCAATTGAGGACAGCAGCCCGGATTTTTAATTTAAATTTGTTTATTTAGCTTACTACATCTTTTTTAAACTGCATTTCGTAAAATTCTCTGTATTTTCTGCCCCTGGCCATTAATTCTTTGTGGCTGCCTCGCTCAATTATCTGTCCCCCTTCTACAAAAAGTATCTGATCAGCATTGACAATGGTTGCCAGCCGGTGAGCGATAATAAAAGTGGTTCGGCCTTTAGTAACTTTGTCTACAGCTTCCTGAATTAACTGTTCAGTTTCCAGGTCAACAGAAGAGGTTGCCTCATCCAGAATCAGGATTTTAGGATTATTTAGAAAAGCCCGGGCAATAGAAACCCGCTGTCTCTGGCCTCCAGATAATTTGATGCCCCGCTGTCCGACTAAAGTATCATAGCCATCTTTAAGCTCGGTAATAAACTGATGGGCATTGGCATCTCTGGCAGCCTGGATAATTTCCTCGCGCGAAGCCTCCGGCCTGCCGTAGGCTATATTTTCGGCTACTGTATCAGAAAAGAGAAAATCTTCCTGCATCACCATTCCTATATAACTGCGCAGATTTTTCAAATTATAATCCCGAACATCAATATCATCAACCAGAACCCGGCCGCTGTTAATATCATAAAGGCGTGGGATCAGTCTTACTATACTTGTCTTGCCGGCACCACTGGGACCTACCAGGGCCACAGTTTGATTTGCTTCAGCTTTAAAGCTGATTCCCTTTAGAACCTGTTCATCATCTTCATAGGAAAGATCAACATCTTTAAATTCTACCTTCCCTTTTAGTTTATTCTTTTCATTTTTGCCTGAGCTGCATAAAATCTCTGGTTTTAAATCGAGATGAGAGAAAAATCTTTCCGTACTGGCAAAAAAGCGGCTCAATCCTTCAAACATATGCACTATTCTCAGCAGAGGCTCTCTAAATTGCATCAGATACGTATAAAAAGCTACTACAGTTCCTACAGTAATATCACCGATTACAGTAAGATAGGCACCATAGCTGATTACACTTAAAATACCAAAACTGTTGAGCAGTCTGGAGCCGGGAAAAAGAATGCTTAAATAGCTAATTGCCTTCATTCTGTTATCAGTGTGTGCCTGATTTTTATCATGGAAGCGACCTTCTTCAAAATCTTCATTGACAAAGGCCTTGATCACTTTGATTCCTGCCAGATTGTCTTCCAGTCTGTCACTTAGACTGGCCTTGGCGCTTCGGGTATCTCTAAAAGCTCGGTGCATTTTCTGCATTATTTTGTAAGAAAAATATATTAAAAAAGGTACATATAATAAAGTAACCAGAGTTAATTTGATATTTAAAGTAAAAATGATAACTACAGTACCTGAAAGCAGCACGGCTGAACCAATAATAGCTTCTGGACCGTGGTGAATAAATTCCTGCAGCCTATTTAGATCATCAATAATCCTCGACATCAGCTCTCCGGTTTTTTTATTGTCATGAAAATCTAGTGATAAATACTGGTAGTGATTGTAGAGATCGTTGCGCATATCTCGAGTTATATACTGAGCGACTTTATGGCCGTGATAAACTCTGAGATAGCGAAAAATTGAGCTGGTTAAATAAACTAAAAAAGCAATAATTACTAATTGAATTATCTGTACTGTATTTCCGGCCGGTATAGCCTGATCTATAATCTGCCGCAGGATAAGTGGTGGAACTAAAGTTAGTCCGGCAATCAGCACATGCAGCAGCTGCACACTAAAAAATTTAAATTTATATTCCTTTAGATAACTTTTATAGAATTTTTTAAGCAGTTTCCGATAATTAAAGTCATCAATTGACTTTTTTTCTAGATCTTCGAGACTCATTTTACCCACCCCTTTTTGACTTTTACTAAATTTGAAAAACAATTCTCTAGAATCTTCTGATATTATTCTAACAGTTATCAGTTTATATTTCAAAAAGTTAATATTAAATTTTTCAGCACCTAATTATTGATTTTATATTAGATATCAAAACTAA
>JBKHFK010000222.1:0-3320 GCA_046540295.1 Halanaerobium sp. | reverse complement strand
AGTTATCTAATTCTATCATCAAAGCAGATATTTGTAAACTTTCTTAATATTCGTTTTCAATTGTTCAATTAAAATTGATATAAAAATCCAAGACTTAATTCCACTCCACTTAGATCTTTATTTAAAATTTCTTCCTGGTTTTTGTTTTCTAAATCAAACTTTAAAAATCTATAATTTAGTCCACCGGTTAATTTAAAATTAGCTGCCAGAGATTTTTCTGCTTTCAAGCCCAGATTAAAGGCTAAATTACTATCCTGATAGCCAGTACCGGCAAGATCATATTCTGCTTTGTAATAGCCGGATCCAATTTTAGGTTTTAAGTCAAAAAACAGATTATAGCCGGCTGCTTTTAAAAGTCGAGAAAGGTTATAGCTGTAATTAAAATCAACACCCTGAAGTTCTACCGCTTCCTGATGTTCAGTCTTTTTATCTTCAGCTCTTAGATAATTATAGCCAGCAGTTAAATTAGAAAGCTGATTTATTTCATAAACAGCAGCAATTTTGTAACCCTCCAGAGGCGCTAGATCTAAACTGTCATTTTCTGCCGGGTTTTTTAGAGGAAAACTGTGCAGACTGCCTCCTCTGAGAGATAAATCATGACCCTCATTAATTTTAACCTGGTTAATCCTTCCCCGCTGATTTTGATAATAAGCTGGAATTTTGGCTTCACCAGCCTCATTTTCCTGATCGGCTGCAAAATCAACTACAGTTTCCCAGATTTTAAGCTCTCTGCCGCCATCATGATAAATCTTAAACTGTTCTCGGTTATCAAGCAGCAGCGGCTCCCCCTTCTTGTTTTTGGGAATAATATTAAGCTGAGGAATCATATTATTAACATAGGGCAGGTATTCAATTAGATAACTGTCAGTAACGATTTTATAGAGCTGATCATCATAAATTGCTTTATAATCATCTCCATCCTTATCCTGTACCCCATCTCCATTATATATTTCTGCTTTTTCAACTGCTTTTAAAGAAGGTAAGGGCTGACTGCTTAAAGGCAGAGTTGTTAAAACTGCTGCTCCGGGGTCATAATCATAGCGCAGGCCTGAAAACTGGAGAAAAGAACTGTTACCCACAAATTCTTCAGCCAGAACTGCCAGTTCCAGTAATTCCTTTACTTCTCGACCATTTAAATAAGCTGAAATCACCGGATAACCAGGATAACTATCTCTACCTCGACCAAGTCCAACAGTTTCGGCAAGCTCATAAAAACTAATTTCACCATTTCTGCCGGGAACTATATCTTTGCGAATACTGCCGTTTGTTTTGACTGCAATATCTACATTTTCTCCTGTA
The DNA here is from genome assembly GCA_046540295.1 of Halanaerobium sp. GTDB lineage: Bacteria > Bacillota > Halanaerobiia > Halanaerobiales > Halanaerobiaceae > Halanaerobium. The sequence goes on along the minus strand of JBKHFK010000222.1, from coordinate 2,021 downwards.
ATTTCCTCACTCTTAAGCCGCATGGCATCTGTAATAAAATTACCGGCAGGACTTTCACTTAAGGGAGGACCGGCCTGAATTTCAAAATCAGATTCTGTAACTGGCTCCAGGTAATGCTGATAATCGGTTATTTCAGCAATTTGATTGTTAAACTGATCTCTGTAATCATCAATCAAAGTTTTCATCTCCGGATCAGCTGCAATTTCAGCATTTAGTTCAAGCAGTCCCGACTGCTCTTGATTTAGTTTTAGTTCTTCAGCTTCCAGATCATAACTTAAATCGAGCTGACCCAAAAATTCAAGTTTCGAACCGGCCTGAGCAATTATTGTCTCACCTGTTTCTATAGCTTCCTCCAGTCTGGTATGACTGTGGCCGCCAATTATTAAATCAAGAGCAGGAATTTCTCTGGCCAGCTTCAGGTCTTCTTTAATTCCAGAATGGGTTAAAGCAATTATTATATCAGCCTCCTTATTGAGCTCAGCAGCCATTTTTTTAGCAGTTTTGACTGAATTTGCAAAAGTTAAATCTCCAGAATCCTTAATCATTGAAACTGAATTTTCACCCTGAATTCCAAAAATTCCAATTTTTAAGCCGTTATCCATTTCAATAATTCTTTTTTCCTGATATAAATTATCCTCTCTAAAAAGAGAGTCAGCCGGTGTTTCCAAATTAGCTGCCAGAATTGAAAGATCACTGTGTGCCTCTGGATAACCTGCTTCTTTTAAATATTCAGCCAGCAGTTCGGGCCCATAATCAAATTCATGGTTGCCCAGTACAGCAGCCTGATATCCTAATTTCTGCATCAACTTTAGTTCTGCCGCCTCTTCTTTTAGGCTGAGCCAGGAAAATGGGGAACCACCCAGAAAGTCACCTGCACTTAAAAGCAGTACTTCTTTACCGGCTTTCTTTTTTTCTCTTCTTATTTTTTTAACTGCTGCTGCCAGTCTGGCAAAACCGCCTTTTGTCCTGTCAATTTCAGGATCACTGGATTCCGGCTGATAATCTACTGCCGGAGAGTGTGGTATCAAAGAAGAATGTTCATCATTGGTGTGTAAAATAGTAAAGTTAATTTTTTCTGCAGAGGCCTCTCCGGTTCCAGTCGAAACTATAATAATTATTAAAATTGAGATTATCACTGCTTTAAAACATTTCATGATTATCCCTCATTTTTATAATAATTTAAATTTGACTAAAAATCTGATTGTTTAAAATTAATTATTTTTTGGAATTTGCTCGCTTTCTGCTTTTATTATATCAAATTCAAAGCTAAATTAAATGTTTTATCTCAGCTAAAATTAAAGGAAAAATTTCACCATTCTCTAATTATATTATAGAAAGAGGTGAATATTTTGTCACACAAAACAGCAAAGTCAGCTTATAAAAATCTGGAAGAAAGATTAAATCAGTTTCCACAGGGAGCCCCAGCTTCTGAAACACTCTATAAAATTTTATCTATACTTTTTAGTGAAAAAGAAGCAGAAATTGTAGCTCAGCTGCCGATTAAACCCTTTACAGTTAAAAAAGCTGCTAAAATTTTAAAACAGGATCAAACAAAAACTGAAAATATCCTGGACCAGCTGGCAGAAAGAGCCATACTTCTTGATTCTAAAGATCAGGGAGTTAAAAAATATGTACTGCCACCACCAATGGCCGGCTTTTTTGAATTTTCGATGATGAGAACCCGCAAAGATATAGATCAAAAACTGCTGGCAGAATTATATTATCAGTATTTAAATGTAGAAGAAGATTTTATTAAAGATCTATTTTTAGCCAGTGAAACCAAATTGGGACGGGTTTATGTTAATGAAGAAGTTCTCTCGCAAGATAATCTGGTCCATATTTTAGATTTTGAAAAAGCAAGTCATATTATCGAAACTGCAGATGATATAGGAATCAGCACCTGTTACTGCCGGCATAAAATGCACCACCTTGACCAGGCCTGTGATGCTCCTCTTGATATCTGTATGACCTTTAATAATACAGCAGATTCTTTGATCAGACATGATCATGCCCGGCGGGTT
>JBKHFK010000221.1:0-3339 GCA_046540295.1 Halanaerobium sp. | reverse complement strand
CCCTGATAACTTTAATATTTCTGCAGTTAAGTTATATTTTTAATAACTATTTTTTCATAATTTTAATTTTTGTAATATTTTTAATAACAGCTTTTATATATCTACTAAAAAGCAGCCAGAGCCGGGAATTAAAAAGCAAAATTTTATTAAAAACTCCTTTTCTGTCAGTTATTTATCAGGATTTAATTTTAACTCAAATTGGCACCTATCTGGCTCTACTATTAAAAAGTGGTTTAAAATTAATTTCTGCTCTCGATCTTTTAAAAAATATAATTAGTGATTACCAGTATCAAAACTTTATAAATAAAACAACTTTAGATATTTCAAAAGGGGCCTCTTTAACAGATTGTTTTGCAGATAGCAGATATATTCCCGATGTGTTTTACTATCTCTTAATGACTGGAGAAGAAACAGCCTTAATGGAGTCCATGCTGGAAAGAGCAGGTGATTATTATTATCAAAAATTGAAAGATGAGATAGCCCGGCTGCTGCAGTATTTAGAGCCTTTTTTAATAACATTAACTGCAATTTTTGTTGCTTTACTTGCTGCAGCAGTAATGATGCCCATGTTTCAGATCTATTTAATTATTTGAGTAAGTATTAAAAAAAGTAAAATTTTTAGTAAAAATTTTCAAGGCTTATTGGAAACCAAAGAGGAAAGGAATTTAATAATGAAGTTTAAGTTTAATTTTAGTCTAAAAAATCTTCATCAAAATCAGGCTGCTTTTACCCTGATTGAACTGTTAATTGTGATTGTGGTTCTTGGAATTTTAATGTCAATGGCTGTACCTGCTTTAAGTGGAGTTAAAAACCGGGCAGATACTGCTGTAGCTAAGGCTGATCTGCATAATATAATGCACAGTCTTGAGATTTACTATTTAGAAGAGGGAGAATACCCCGGCCAGAGTACTAAGTCAGATTTAAGTTCAATCAGCAGTGATTTAAATGAATTAAACATTAAAAATGCAGAATCAGATTACAGCTATCAGAGTGATTCAGATACCGGTGCCAAAAAATATTTGATACTTTATCAGGCAGCATCAGATGAGTTTTATTATATTTCAACTGACAAATCCTCACTGGTCGGACCAGAAACCAGTGAACCAACACTTTAGAATGATGAATAAAAGTGATGGATTTTCTTTAATTGAGCTTTTATTGGTTATTACCATGATGGGGATTTTATTTACAATCAGTTATCAGCCTCAAACAAAAAATAATTTTAAAATTGAGCAGGAAATAGAAGCACTGGCAGCAGACCTGCGCTGGGCCAGAAATAAAGCTATTTTAGATAACGAAACCTATATTTTTAGAATTTATACAGTCAAAGAAAATGATAATTCTACAAAAATCCCCTATTATTTTTATATTAAAAAAGATGGAAAAAAGATTATCAAAAAAAAGGGCTATTACTCTTCGAGTTTTATCCTGTATAAAACCTTAAGTTTTAAATTGGTAGACAGTGATTATTATGAGTGGATCCGTTTTAATAATACTGCTACCGCAAGAGGAGGAACAGTTGCTTTATCAAAATCAGGTTCTGAAGCCAGAAAATATTCGCTTACAGTCAATCAATTGGGGAGGGTTAAAGTTGAAAAATAATGCTGGTTTTTCACTGCTGGAAGTTATAATAACTATTTCACTGGCGGGGGCAGTCCTGGCAGTGATGAGTAGAACTATAAAAACAGGACTGGAGGTGCAGGCTTTTTTAGCTGATAAAAATGCAGCAGTTAACTGGACAGAATCTGTGCTGGAGGCTTATAAAAATAGAGAGCTTCTGACAGAGGGGGCAGAAGACAGCAGCAGTGAATTTATTAAAAAGCTGGAACTTCTGGAAAAAGAGTCATTACCCCGGGATTATGAGATGACGAGAGTGGAGGTGATTCCCTATAATAAAGATGGTATAAAATATGATGGTCTATATAAATTAAAGGTTGAGGTTGATTTTAAATGCAGAAATAAGGAGCATCAGCATGAAGTTCTCAGTTTATTACAGAAATAAACTGACAGAGGCTGAGGGTTTTAGTCTGCTGGAAATACTGCTGGTAATTACAATTTCTTCTCTGCTGGCCGCGATTTTTATGCAGTTAATTGTCAGCCTCTATCAGAATAATAATTTTTTTAATCTGCAAAATTCATGGCAGCTGGATGGCTATCTGGCAGTTGATTTTATAGCCTGGCAGATAAAAAATTCCCGGAGAGTTGAGCTGGTCAGTAAGCAGGAAATAGAAATTTTCAGCTATTATGAGGGCGAATATCAGTGGCTAAAGTTTAATGTTTATCAGAGCAATAATCATAATTCTCTGGGAAGAGCTATTGGCAGTAAAAATTTAGATCAAAAAGATTTTGGTAAGAATCTTGCCTTACTTGACCGAATCGAGGATTTAAATTTTGAAATAGTTGACTCCGGACTGCTGAGGATAACTCTTTATTTAAAAGATAATCAGGAGCAACTGGTTATTAGCAGGTTAATAAACTGTAATTTAAAAGCAAATTAAAGGCAGGTTAATATTATGAACATCAAAAATAATAGAGGTTCTGTCTTATTTATAAATTTAATTTTAATTACACTAATTGCTCTTTTTATTCCCCTTTTAATCCAGCAGCAGAAAATAAATTACAGGATATTGAGTAATAGAATAACTGCTGCTCAAAATAAAGAGGCAGTTGAGTCTGCACTGCAGTATCAGCTTTATTTTTTAAAAGAGGAAAAACTGCTCCTTGATCAAAAGCTGCAGTTTAACAGTCAAATTGAGATAAATATTTATGGAAAGGAGGATGATAAATTTATTTACTTATCTGCCGGACTTAATAACAAAACACCTTATAATGCCGAAATGAAGCTGGAAAAAGAAAGTTTAAAAATAATTGAGAAAAAAATATATAGGAGTGAGTAATTATGATAAACAATTATTATTCAGTTACAATTCCTGCTAAAAACAGTCTAAAAAATCTGGTAGCCAGAGCAAAGGATAATAAAATCAATTTTGTTGATGGAATAAATGAACTATCTTCGATTGGTAAAATTAAAAAGTTTAATTTTAACTGTCAGTATGTTGTTTTATTACCAGCGGAATTATTATTCTATCATTCGGTTGCACTGGAAGAAACAAATCCCTATCGAATCAGTGAGGATAATATTTTAAGTAAATTAGCTGAAGTTAAAGAGAATTTTGAAGAGGATTATTACTATGATTATCTGGAAATTGTATCTGAGCAGTCTCAGGCCAGAGAAATTAAATTTTTTGCAGCTGATAAAAAAATACTGGATCCTATAACAGCAAATATGGAAAAATATAAAAATAACTACCTGGTATCTGCACTGCCGGTGGCAGTATT
>JBKHFK010000220.1:0-3367 GCA_046540295.1 Halanaerobium sp. | reverse complement strand
TGTCAACCCATTATGAAGAACCTATAGATATAGCCTCCTCTTCAATTGACGAAAAGGGTACAGTGTATGGAGGCGAAGAGAACTTAAAAGAGGGACTAAAAAATATAATCAAACTTTATTCTCCTGGAATAATTGGAGTTGTTACAACCTGTCTGGCCGAAACAATTGGCGAGGATATAAAAAGAATTATCGCTGATTTTAAAAAAGAAAATGCAGAAGAGGAGCTTCCGGCTCTGGTTACCGTCCAGACTCCTGGTTATGGTGGTTCTGAGTTTGAAGGCTATTATTTGAGTCTGCACAATCTGGTAGCTCAGCTGGTTAAAAAACCTGATGAGAGCAGTTCTAAGCAGAAACGGATAAATGTAATTGCTCCCAATATAAGTCCTGCAGAAATTAGAGAAATTAAAAGAATAGTAGAATTGTTCGACTTAGATTATACAATTTTACCGGATATATCGCAGACTCTGGCAGCCCCATATACAGAAGATTACAGTAAAATTCCAGCAGGAGGAACAAAAATAAGAGAAATTAACGAGATGAGTCAGGCAGCAGCTACTATAGAATTTTCTGTATTTGCTGACAGCAGCCAATCTCCGGCTGCTTATTTAAAAAATAATTTTGGGATTACAGCTTACAGACTGCCACTGCCGATTGGTCTAAAAAATACCGACCGGTTTATAAGTGCTCTGGCTGAGATCAGCGGCCGTCAAGTTCCAGCAGTTTTAAAAAATGAGCGCGGTAGATTGATTGATACAATGATTGATTCTCATAAATATAATGGAGAAGGAAAAACTGCTATTTTTGGTGATCCCGAATATGTTTATGCTCTGGCAGGAATTTGCCAGGAAAATGGGATAGATCCGTTGCTTGCAGCAACAGGTGCTGATATAGAAAACTTCAGCAAAAAGCTGCAGGAAATAACTGCCGAAAGCCGCAGCAAAAGTTTGATTATGAAGGACACTGACTTTGAAGAAATAAGAAATCAGATTAGCGAATGCGGAGTAAGTTTTATGCTCGGGAGTTCTAGTGGAGCTTTTATTGAAGAAAAAGATGGAATATCTCTGCTCCGGATTGGTTTTCCGATTCATGATCGGGTCGGTGCTTCCAGACAGTTAAATATTGGTTACTCTGGTTCTACAAATTTACTGGATAAAATGACCAATCAGCTGCTGGCTGATAAGCATGATAACTATAGAGAAAATCTTTATAACAAATATTTTATGCCGGATGAAAAAAAGAATACGGCTGTTGACAGCAAAAGTAAAGCAGGTGTAAATAATGAATAATCAAATTGATACTAAAACAAAAAACATCCCTGTTACAGCCAGTTTGCTCATAATTATGCCCTGATGCACATTCCGATCGCTGCCAGCTGTAATATCAGCTGTAATTACTGCAATCGCAAGTATGACTGCATGCATGAGACAAGACCCGGAGTCAGCAGTACTCTGCTTTCACCTGCAGAAGCTCTGGCCAGTTTTAAAAAGATAAGAGAAAAAATGGATAACCTGACAGTAGTGGGAGTTGCTGGCCCGGGTGATGCGCTGGCCAGTTTTGAGGCAACCCAGAAATCTCTGCAGCTAATAAAAGCAGAAGCACCTGAGCAGCCAAAAATACTGGAAGGTAATTATTATCTTTATCAGGAAGAAAAACGACTGGCAGTAGCCTCTGATGACGGCAGATGGGAAAAATAATTAACACTTTTTCAGACTGTGAGGCAGTTTTATCTCTTAGAATTGGAACTGTACCTAAAAGAAAACTTGCTCAAAATAATATTAAAGCAGTAATGGTTTATGATAAAATCAAGCCGGCAATCAGGTATGCCCTTGGCAAAATTAACTCAGACAGTAATAGTCTTGCAAAATGATCATCAAAAATCAGATAGTTAAAGGACTGGAAATATATCAAATTTAGGGACTTGATTTATAAGAAGAGATGATATTATGATGAATTTAATAACTAAAAAGCAGTTTATTAAAATTTTGCTTATAACTTTGCTTATTATTTCAATTTTTAGCTTTCAACTTGGAGCTGAAGAAAGCCAGATACGAGTGATGGCGGCTGCCAGTCTAACTGAGGTATTTACAGAATTTGCAGAAGCATATGAAAGAGCATATGGAACCAGAGTGGAATTGAATTTTGCCGGGAGTCAGGCTCTCTACAGTCAGCTTAAAATGGGAGTGAGGGCAGATATATTTGCATCTGCCAATCTTGAATACATGACAGATCTGGAAGAATTGGAGCTGGTGGGAAGCCCAAAAATATTTGCTGAAAATAAACTGGTTATTGCAGCTGTGGTTTATCAAACTGATATAACTTCTCGAGTCAAAAAAGAAGTAAAACTATAGAAATTCCTGCTGGCAGTTAAAATTTCTGTTTTTTTCTCTTTTAATATCTATTACAAATACATTTTTAATAGGGGTTCGATTTAGTTATGTTGTTTGTCAGAGTGATAATAAGATAAATAAAATAGTAAATTTGTTTATTAAATTACCGCTTGTGGTGCCGCCGCTGAGACAGGAGCAGATTATATTAGCTGCACCATTGCTGGCCTGGGAGAAAGAGCAGGGAACACAGATCTTAAAAAATTTACAGCTGCCTACAATTATTTTTGTCAGCAAAAACTAAAAATAAAAAAAGAACCTGATATTTATTACCGATTGACTGAAATTTTAGCAGCATTTTTTTAGTTAAATTTAAGCAATTTAAAACCCCTGCTGAAAATCAATTCAGACAGGGATTTTTATATTAAGGAGTTGGTTATTGAATTTATCTTACTGTTAAAGTTTTACATTATTTTTATTCGAGATTAGAAAGCTGAAATTTAAAGTGCGTCTGTTCCTTCTTCACCAGTTCTGATTCTAATGGCGTTTTCTACATCGGAGATGAAAATCTTACCATCCCCAACTTCACCAGTCTGAACTGCCTCTTTAATAGCTTCAACAATTTGATCTACTTTGGTATATTCAGTTACAACTTCTACTTTTATTTTCTTTCTCAATCTAATTCTATAAGTAACACCACGGTAGACTTCAGTTTGTCCTTTTTGAGAACCATAACCTTTAATCTCTTTGATATTTAAACCGCTGATTCCGATTTCTTCAAGACAATCAATGACTCTATCGGTTTTATCCGGACGAATAATTGCTTCTATTTTTTTCATTTTATCAACACCTCTGGTTTTTATTTTAAGTGACCTGTTTACTTAATCGTAATTAAGTATCTTATTTTTAAATAAACCGTTTTTATTTTTCTGCTTTAAGATTTACCATAAAATCTGGATAGGAATCGGTACCGTGTTCTGAGTAATCCAGACCTTCAATTTCATCTTCCTCAGAAACTCTGAGCCCAATTACTGCATCAATTG
>JBKHFK010000219.1:0-3382 GCA_046540295.1 Halanaerobium sp. | reverse complement strand
TATATTAAATATCCTCCAGCCTGATTTTTCTGCAATTTACACCAATTAATTAGAAATCGTTTTAGAATTAAAGCACAGATTATCAGAAGGAGAATAATTAATAACTTTGTGAATACTTTCTTTTGTACCGTGTACAATAAAACGATTTAGGTACCTGGTACTAAAAAGATGTCGATTCTTTTAAATTCTCCATTGCGGACTTTATGAGCCAGCTCGCCTTTCAGCTCGGCGGCTTCAACTTCGACTTCTTCGCCGTCAGCAGTGGTTAAGCTGTATTTATTGATCTCAACTTGATCCTCAGCAAAAGTATCTTTTCTGCCCGGATTGTGGTACACAACCAGAGTGCTGCCGAGGAAGCGGTAGGCAAAAGAGTCAGCGGGTATTTCTACCTCGACTGTTTCGCTCTCACTTAGCTGCAGTTTTTCAACTCGTTTTTCTTTTGTAAATAGCTCTGCGCTCAGTTTTGGCTCCGGAGCATAAATTAACTCTCCAGCCTGATATTTAAAAGGCTGTTTCCCAAAAGCCATCTGAGACCACATATCAATATACTCGGCGGTTGAGCCGCTGAGTCTGGCAATATAGCCGCGACCGTGGTTTTTAGTATCTCCATTTAAACTACTTAAGATAAAAGAAGAATTCTCTAAAATACTGCGGCCGTATCTTTCTGGATCCTGAAATGGAACCAGCGCATCATTGACTGCCTGATAGTATTCTTCATAAAGGCCGCTCTTTAAAAGTTCCAGTAAATATTTATATTCCATGTGCAGCCAGATTGATCCATTTTCCAGCCAGCCGGGAGAAAAGGCTCTTGCTCTTCCAATCTCATAGCTTTCTGCACTTAAATCACCATTAACTCTGTACATTCCCAATTTTTGATCATAAAGTTCACTCTTTTGAACAGCTTCGGCAAGCTTTTGAGCCTTCTCTTTATCTTTTAAAATCTTCATTCCTCTAACCTGAGCTTCCAGGAAAGGAGGCAGTCGGTGCTGTTTGAATTTCTTGACAGCCACTTTTTCCTGTCCTTTTTCTGTGCTCTGACCCAGCTTTTCGTATTCTTCTGCCTGATAGCTGTAATACATTGTAAAAAGTCCATTATCCTCTTCAGCCAGCTTAACTGCCCGCTCAAGTTTGGACTCAACTTTATTTAAAAACCTCATTAATTTACGAATGGAAAGTGCTTCTTCTCTACCTTTAAATCCAGTAAATACCTGCTCTCTGTATTTTTCTTTAATCTGACCGGCCTGCTGCCAGTAGAGGAAATCCTGATCAGATTTGACCTCAGTTAAAAGATGATCCAGATTATTAAAAAAGTCTGTTATTTCTGCTGCCAGTTTAATTTCGCTTTCTGAATTAAGTTCCGAAACTGCAGCTGACATAAATCTGACCATTCTTAAAAGCTCCATTGTTTCGGCAATAGATGATCCAAAAATTCCGGGCAGTCCGTTTAGCGCATCATACCAGCCGGGCTTATTTGCCTCCATCTCAATTCCCATTCCATAGGGGTCAAGACTGGCTGTTTTGTTGAGCACTAAAGTCAGCAGTTTATTAAATAGCGTAGTAGTATAAATTTCTCCTTTTTCAGTTCTTAGATAATATGGGAACTGACTGCGTTCAGCAATATCTTCTCGCTTTTTTTCAGATTCTGTTACGGCATTATACTGCCTAACTCCGTTTTCAGTCAGTAAATATTTTTCACTCCGCGGCTTAACCCGAACATGGGAATCATAATAAGTATAATCAGAGTCTGCAAAAAGCAGCTCTTCTTTCTTCTCCGGATATAAAGCCAGATAATTTTCAATTAAATCAAGATTGTAGGTCCAGTGGTCAATCCAGTAACCTTCTCCAAATTTAGCCTCTGTCCAGCTTTCAGCCTGATCAATAACTAAATCAATAAAGTCTGTTAGAGAAGTTTTAAGCTCCAGGTTGTGGTTATCCACAAAAACAGCTATTTCTCCTGGGGTGAAGGCTTTTTGTAAACGCTGCCGGAATTCAGCTTCTGCCTTCCCCTCAAGTTGAGACATTATTTTATCTAAGGCTTCAGTCTCAGTCAGGATAAACTTACTGCCTTCAATTACCAGTGGATTATAGCCATCTGCCTGAATCAAATCGGCAAATACTTTTAAATTATCCCTTTTTATCTCCGGATTAAAGTAAAGGTCTGAGCGGCGGTTCTGATTAACATCTCTAAAATTACCATTACCCTGAGAATAATATGTTGGTTCTAATAAGAATTGATTATAGTCTCTCTCTAAATCTCCGTGTTTGCGGGAGAAAATATGATAGGTCTTTTTATTTTCCTGACCCAGTGTTAATGGGAAACCTCCCCGCAGCAGGTTATCCATAAATGTCTGGCGGCTGTAAGCATCAAGCTCTTTATTACCGCTGACTGTAAAAATATGATCAGCATAGTAATTATGAATATTTTCGGATTCAATTCTCTTTTCAGCCAGATAACCGGACTTTAAAACTCTTTCCTTAATTTCGTTCAGGCGCTCCTCATCAGCCAGGTTACCAAAAACAGAAGCAATCTCCAGTCTCTCTCCCTGATTCAGCTTCTTTTTGGCTGCTGCCATCGCAGAAGGGAAACGATTTTCTAAAATCTGCTCACCCTGATAGTCAGTAAGTTCTTTACTGGCAAAACCCGGAGCTGTTTCCAGACTGGTTTTTTCGGCAAAAATTACATCCGGATCAACCAGTGGAGTCAAGAGACTCCCTTTTTCAGAATCATCATTTTTGGTAAAGGAAATATAAAAGTTACCGGCATTCATCTGCTTAATTTCAGCTTCATCTTCTGCTGAAGCCCTCAGCTTATAAAATGGGGTCTTATTTTCAAAAGAATCAACCCTGGCCCAGGCAGAAATTGTCTGACTGACTTCTTTTAAAGCTCCATTTTCAATCCCAAAAGGAATTAAAATTGGCATTCCATCTAAAACCTCAAGCTGTCTTTTTTGATCACCAGTATTTTCTACTTTCATTTCTCTGACCAGGGCTCCAAAATCTTCGTTGGGAAGAATATAGTAACTGACTGTTGTTTTTAGCCCCAGTTTACTATTTTCTTCTTCAATTTTTAAGGAATCAGGAGCAATTGTCATCTTAGTTTCTATATTTTCGTTTAAATTTTTAAATGCTTCATAAACTTTATTTTCATCCTTTAATTTAATAAAGGTGCGAAAACCCTTGGTTGCTACATTTTGATAGGATTTGTTGGCCGGATAAAATTCCATAATTGCATTATCTTTATTGCGGGAACCAAAACTTGCAATTCCCTGGCCGCGATTTACATAAAAAGCCCAGATTGGAATTCCAAATTTACCGGCAATACCAGGTAAAAAACTGGCAAAAGTTTTCTGCTCCTGATAATTTTTAATTATAAACTGACCTT
>JBKHFK010000218.1:0-3388 GCA_046540295.1 Halanaerobium sp. | reverse complement strand
GGATGAGGGAGTAATAATGGGAAATAAAACTAATAAAAGAATTGAAGAAAAAATTAGAAACATAGCAAAGTATTTAAACGAATATACTAAAGATCATCTTAAGTGTTATAATTTAACTCTTGGGAGATTCCATGTTTTGAGAGTTATTATTGAGTCACAGCCTGTGAGTATGGGACAGATTCATGAAGAACTGCATATGGCAAATAGTACAGTAACAGTGATTGTTGATTACCTGCATGAAGCAGGACTTGTTAAAAGGAAAAGAGATATTGAGGATAGAAGGGTAGTTTTATTAGAAATAACGGATAAAGGTAGAGAAATTATGGAGAGTCTCTTAAAAAAGAGACAGGATTTTATGAAAAAGGCATTAATTGATATGGATGACTCAGCAGAAGAACTGGCAGAACTTTTAGCAAAATTACTAAATAAAATAGAAGAAATATATTAAGAAATTGATATTTTTAGGAGGGAGTATTTTGAAAAAAAGGCTCTTATTTTTTTTAATAATTGTTATTCTTGTTTTTGTATTTAATTTTAGGGCGGCTGCTCAGGGAGAGCTTGCAATGTCAATTAGAAATCATTTACTTGTGATCGAAGAATATGAAGGCTTATTTCCAGAAGGTGAAGATGTTAGTTTTTATCAGGAATTAATTGACTTTTATGATCAGCGTCATCACCGCTCAATCTGGTTTGAAGATGGTGAATTCAAGAGAGATCCGGCCCTTTTAATTAAAGAAATAAAAAATAGTTATGATGAAGGCTTAAACCCGGAAGATTATCATTTAGAGTATATTGAATCATGTATTGAAGAAGATGAAGAGGGCCTTTTTAAAGTTGAATGCAAAGATGATCGTGCTCTACTTGATATTCTTCTAACAAATGCATATTTAAGCCTGGCATCTGATTATTTAAATGGTAAAATAGATGCGGAAATTATTATTGATGATCATAATTATCAGGCTGACAGTCTGGAAGCTCAGAATCTTTTAAAACTCTTAATTGAAAGAAATGACATCTCTAAAACTCTGCAGGATCAGCTGCCCAAAACTGACAATTACAAAAATTTAAAGGAAGAACTTGCCTATTATCGAGACTCAGGAAAGGTAGATGACTGGCCTCAAATAGCTGAAGGTGAAAATTTAGCTGAAGAGGCAGTGGGTTCTCGAGTAGCCCAGTTAATTTCAAATCTAAATGCACGCAATTATCTTAACCGGGCAAATCTTAAAGCAGATGATTATTTTAATGACACAGTAAAACAGGCAGTAGTTCGCTTTCAGCTTGATCATGGTTTAAATGCAGATGGAGTTGTAGGGGATAAAACACTTGCAGCTTTAAATATTTCTCGGGATCAGAGAATTAAGCAGTTAATAATTAATATGGAAAGATGGCGCTGGCTGCCGGAAGATCTGGGAAGTCGTTATATTTATGTAAATATTGCTGATTATAATCTCAAATTATTTGAAGACAATCAGCTAAAAATGGAAATGAAAACTATTGTTGGTCAGGAACAGAGAAGTACTCCTGTCTTTAGTGACAGCATTAAGTATCTTGTTTTAAATCCTTACTGGTATGTTCCAGAATCTATTGCAGTTAAAGATAAATTACCGGAAATAAAAGAAGATGTTGATTATTTATCCGAAAATGATTATACCCTGTTTAAATATAATGGTGATAATAAGCTGGAGAAAATTGATCCAGAGGATGTCGACTGGGATGAAGTTGATGAAGATAATTTTAATTATCTTCTAAGACAGAATCCTGGAGATAATAATGCACTGGGCCGGGTGAAATTTATGTTTCCCAATAAATTCAGTATTTATCTGCATGATACACCCGGGAGGAATTTGTTTTCTGAAACTGCAAGAAGCTTTAGTTCGGGCTGTATAAGGATTGAAAAACCGGTTGATCTGGCAGAATATCTTTTAAGTGATCAGGAAAAATGGGATCGAGAAAGTATCGAGGAAGAAATGAAAAAGGACAAGGAAAAGACAGTTTATTTAAAAAATCCAATTAAAATTTATCTGCAGTATAATACTGCCTGGGTTGATTCAATTGGCAATTTAAACTTTAGAGAAGATATTTATGATCGTGATCAAAAGCTTATTGAAGAATATTTTTAGTAACCATTCTACTAATTGATTTTATTATAATAAAAACAACTTAAAGGAGCAGAATAAAATATAATGAAAAGAATAACTTATTTAACAGTATTTTTACTTGGTTTATTAATTTTAAGTGGTTCAGTTAATAGTTTGGCTTTTTCTGAAGAACATGCAGATTTTTCAGTGGAATATGAGGATTTAAAAATTCCGCTAAAGACTTTTAGTGTTTTTGTTTTACCTGGAGAAGAAATTAAATTTAAAATTGCAGAAGAAGATCGGGACCAAAAATATCAGATTGAACTGGGCGAAAAAACATTTGAGAGCGAAAGCTCTTTTACCTGGAATGCTCATCCGGAGAGTGGACACTATGAGGCGGCAATCAAAGAGAAAAATTCGTCAGATTCAGATTCGAAAATTAAGATAAATGTTTTTGTTCTACATCCACGTGAAGAAAAAGAGGGTCAGTATTTAGAAGACTTTAAAATTGGAAATTATCCTGAAATTCCGGAAGATAAAAAGGATCATTATTCAAAGCCGAAAGGTTTTTTAAAAATTGATGAGTCAGTACTTGATCTTAATTTAACTCCTCATTTTAAAATGGAGCAGTTTTTAACAAATCAGACGGAAGAGCTGCCTCAGTTTATTGCGATTCAGGAATCACTACTTTTAAAGTTAGAACTCTTTTTAGCTGAAGTAAATAAGGCCGGCTATCAAGCAGATACTTTTGGGATTGTAAGCATTTACCGTACTCCAGACTTTAATAAAGAACTGGGAAATGATACTGATTTTAGCCGTCATATTTTTGGTGATGCAGCTGATATATATATAGATAACAATGGAGATGATTGGATGGATGATTTAAATGGTGATGGCGAATCTAACAAAGCTGATGCAGATCTTCTTGCAGATTTGGCTATAGAATTTGATCAAAAAGAAAAGTTCTCCGATCTGCAGGGTGGTGTCTGCAGTTATAAAGGCAATGGAGTAAGAGGTTCTTTTATTCATATTGATGCCAGAGGTTTTCATACAACCTGGTAATTCAGCAAATTATTTAGTATGATATCAAATATTTAGATAAAATAATAAAATAGTTGATTGGAGGTAATTTAATTGTTATTAGGAGATATTGTTTCCAGAACAGCAAAACAAAAAAAAGATAAAATTGCTGCTGTGCTGGATGACTGTAAGATTTCATACAAAGAATTGGAAAAGGAAAGTAATCAGCTTGCCCATGGTCTGATTGACTTAAATATTACACCGTCAGATATGGTTAGTATTATGCTGCC
>JBKHFK010000217.1:0-3414 GCA_046540295.1 Halanaerobium sp. | reverse complement strand
AATGCTTTTCTCCATTTTCAGTTTTTTCTTTTAGTAAATACTCATTAAAAACCTGATATTTTTCAGAAAAGATATCTGGATTAGCTTTAATAAAGTTTTCAGCTTTTTCGATTACCACTTTAATTTTTTCTTTACCCAGCAGATTTCCATATTTACTATTCAGCAGTTTGTGGGCTGAAATCTTTTCCTCTTTACTGTTATATTTAATATTTTCCAGGTAATAATGGAGAGCCAGACCTCTTAATTTTTTAGCTGAAATTTCCAGGCTGCTGCTCTGCTTTTTAAAATATTTATATTTTTTTTCACCGGTTTTACTTTTAGGCTCATGTTTTTTCTGCTTTAAATATTTATTAAGAGGCTGCAATTTAACTTTTTCTTTTAAATTATCTAATTCAATCTGCAGCGGCATTCCAGTTGATTCCACTTCCAGGAGCTCAATTAAATTAGCTCCCTCGACTGCATTTAAAAGCATTTTTTCGTAGTAATCATAGCTGCTGCCGGTCCACATTAAATCCTGATCAGCTTTTATCTTGCGTGGTGCTTCTACATATAAATGCAGATCATTTTCCGCTCGACTCAGGGCAACATAGAGATTATTAATCTCCTCCATTTCTGCTTTCTTTTCCGCCTTTTCTTTAAAGTCATAATCAAGCCAGTCCAAAACAGCAAGGTACTGATCCTGAATAAATAAATAATCATTCAGCTCTTCATAATTTGCGTCAAAGTCAAGATAAAAATTGATTCCCCCACTGCTAACACCGCTCCGGCGCCCAGGGTTCCAGTAATAATATTCTACCGGCAGTGAAAGGCCCTTTGCCTGATGAATTGTCATTAAACTGACTGCATCTTTATTTTCGACTTTCTGCTGTTTTAAATCTTCACTGTCTCTATTTTCCGCTAAATAATTAAGCAGCTCTTTTAAAGAAGAAAAGGAATTTAAAATCTTAAAAAATGAATAGAGATTTTTTAAGCTGAGACTGTTATCTGCTGCAAGTCGAAGTAGTTCAGTTTTCTGATAAAGATAATTTACAATTTCCTGATAATCCTCATCGATTATCCCCCCAATTTTTTGGAGAGTCTTTATTAGGTTATTTATTTCATTCTCCGGCAGCAGCTCTTTTCCTGACTGCTCAAGTTTTAATTCCTGTTTTAAGTCAACTTTTTGATTTGAACTAAAATAATCTTTTAAAAGCTTCTGTTTATTTAAAATTAATTTTAGACTCTGATTATCAATTTTGATCAGATCACTGCGCAAAAACTTAAGCAGTGAATAAAAGTCCCTGTAGGCTGCAAAATATAAAAAATCATGTACCGCTTTCGGCAGGGCTGCATCGAGAAGTGAATTCCTGTTTTCTAAAATATAGGGTACCCCTTTTTTTTCCAGGCTTTCAGCAATTTTATTCAATTCATTTGAGGTCCGGGCCAGCACATTAACCTGCCCGTAATCAGCAGCATATTTCGCCTTAATATCTGCTGCCATCTCAGCCGGAAGATCCGCTTTGATTCTGCTATTTAGTTCTTCTATTTCCTGCTGTTTTTCTTCTCCCAGCTTCGCAAATGTTTTGGTATTTGTATTATAAAAAGCTGAGCTGCCGCCATAAATTACCTCTGTTAAACCCCTATCGTTAGAATTAGCCTCAACAGGGTGATATTCCCAGTCAACTTCTGACTGCTCAAAAAATTTATTTAAGAGTTTAATTATATTCTGATCACTGCGGTAACAGCACTCAAGTCTTTCTGTTTCAGCTGCAATAATTTCTTCCAGAGAAGCAAAGAGTTTCTTTTCTCCACCCCGCCAGCCGTAAATAGACTGTTTTTCATCTCCAACAGCAATAAAATCTCTGGCCTTATTAATCAGCGGCCGCAGAATTTTCCACTGCAGAATACTGGTGTCCTGAAACTCATCAATAAAAAGTGCCTTATATTCTCCGCCCAGGAGGTCCAGCAGGTAGCGGCTTGCCTGAGCATTCTTAATCAGCCCAATTTCTTCAGCCTGCAAATACTTAAAGGTATAATTACTGATATCAGAGTGGGTAAATTTACCGGTCTTAAATTTAAGCTGCTCGTAAATATCCAAAACCAGACTGGCAAAATTAATAATTTCTTTTTCAGCCGGAATTACCTCCTGATTGTAGACTGCTGCAGCCAGTTTTTCTCTAAACAATTGGTATTCATACTCTAATTTTTCTTTTAATTCTGCTGTTTTTTTGGCCCTTAATTTATTGCCGCTCCAGTAGCTGTTATTTAATAAATAATTTCTCCTCTGATAGAGAAAACCCTTTTTTTGCTGTTTCGAATTAAGTTCTGGATACTGTTCAAAAAAAGGACGTCCATCTTTGACAAAATAGGCTGAAGAAAATTCCTCTCCTCTCAATTCTGCCACTTCTTTTAGTGTCTGATAACTGTCTTCAAATACATCACAGATCTCAGCCTGAGGCAGCACTTCTTTTTCCTTAAGTTCTGATGCTTCCAAAAGTATAAATTTCCAGGCATTATCAACAATATCTTTAATAAACTTTAAATATGGCTCCAGATCCCGGGCACTGTTTGCCTCCAGAAAACTCTGCATTCTCCGATAATAATCTTCATTGTTTAGAATTCTTTTCAGCAATTCTTCAATAATTTCCTGATTCTGACTGTCATCAATAATCTGATAATTATAAAGCGAAAGATAGGGAGCAATACCTCTTTTAAAAATTTGATTGGTAAAAGCATCAATTGTGAATATCTTTATATCCTCATCATTCAAAATCATTTTACGATAGATTTTTTCCAGTTTTTCTGGCTCAACTTCAAGCTTCGGATAGATGTTTTTAAGTGAACTGATAATATTTTTCTTTTCCGGACCCTCATTAATTATTTCCCGCAGATGTTCTAAAATTCGATTTTTAATTTCTGCAGTTGCTTTTTTGGTAAAGGTCATTACAATAATTTCCGAAAAATCTATGTCTTTTAAAAGTGCAGCCAGATATTCTAAGGATAATCTGTAAGTTTTGCCTGTACCGGCACTGGCCTTAATTACCTTCTTCATTACTTAAAACCTCCACTCTGCAAATATCTCTGTAAGGACAGCGCTGACAGCGAGATTTATAGATGCGCTCATATTCTCCAGCTGCAAAAAGAAGCTCTGTCAGTTCCTCAAGCTCTGCGCCCAGTCTGTCCTCTTTTTCTACCTTGTTATATGAGTGTTCAAAGGCCTGATCAAAGACATTATAAATAGCCTTTCGGCTCTCAGTTGGCAGCTGATCCTGATAATTCTGGCGCAGCATCAGCGAATAAAAATCAAGCTGTTTGCGGTCTCCACTGCCTGTTTTGAAATCAATAATAAAGTATTCTGCCTCTCTCAGTAAAAGCAGGTCTATTCTTCCGGAAAGATAAAAGTCTATCTGCTGAGCTGTAAAGTACTGCTGCCGC
>JBKHFK010000216.1:0-3424 GCA_046540295.1 Halanaerobium sp. | reverse complement strand
GCTTTGATTGTGATTTTGATTGCCTTAATTAAAGAAAGAAGGGAGGACAGGAAAAATGAAAGATTTGATCATCGTGAATACTGAAGAGGTTACAGGAAGGGAAATTTCTGAACAGTTAGGTCTGGTAAGAGGAAATACAATTAGAGCCAGACATATTGGTAATGATATAATGGCTGGTTTAAGAAACATAGTGGTTGGAGAAGTTAAAGAATATACTCAGATGATTAGTGAAGCCAGGGAAGAGGCTTTAAAGAGAATGATCGAAGAAGCTGAAAAATTAAATGCAGATGCAGTAGTTAATATTCGTTTTACCACTTCTCAGGTAATGGGAGGAGCTGCAGAAATTTTAGTTTATGGTACGGCTGTGAAGTTAAAATAATTTTTTATAAAAAATTATAGTTTAATAATGGATTATTTTTCTAGGCTGCCAGTACCAAAAGGGAGGAATTTTGTAATGGCTTATTTTAAAAAAATTGAGGGAGAAAGAGTCTATCTATCACCAATTAATATTGAGGATGCAGAAAAATATACTGAGTGGTTAAATGATCTGGAAATCACAGTTAATCTTTCAATGCCCCACAACACTTATACTTTAGAACAGGAAAAAGAAGCGCTAAAGAATTTAAGTGCTGATGGTTATAATTTTGCAATTGTAAATCAGGCCGATAATCAGTTGCTTGGAAACTGTGGTCTGATGAATGTAGATTTGATTAATCGGATTAATTAGTAGAAATATATTAGAAAACATTTAAGAAAGGATGCTATGAAGAAATTACTTATTTTTTTACATATTTTTGTTGGTATAGGAGCTTTATTTGAGGGAGTAAGAGCGGTACTTAATCCCATTAAGCCAGTGGGAATTACAGTTGGTCTTTTAAAAAATTATCCCTTAATTAATTTTTTAATTCCAGGTATAATTTTATTTGTAGTTATCGGGCTGGGAAATATTTTTGCAGCGGCTGTTTTATATAAGGATTATGATTACAGCTTTTATGTCAGTCATTTTATGGGTTTGATGCTTGTCGGCTGGATTGTTGTTCAATCTGTAATGATGAGAATTATTAACCTTCTGGATATCATTTATTTTATAATTGGTGGAGTAGAGATGCTGATCTCACTTAGGTTAATAATGAATAAAAGAAGTCTTTACTAATCAAAAGTGAGCAAAAATTTGCTCGCTTTTTTTGCAGGGATATAATTAATTTCACAGAATAGTTAATTAAGGAGATTGAAATTTTCACTTTGATAGATAGTGTTTAGACTTAAAATATATCATTTTTGATAAAACTAATTTTTTGGGAAAATATATATCATAATTTTTAAGGGGTAGAGAGATGATAAATCATATACATATTTTAGGACCATCCGGTTCTGGAACTACAACAGTAGCTAAAGCACTGAGTAAAAAACATAATTTTGCTCATTTTGACGCCGATAATTATTTTTGGAAGCCGACTGAACCGCCCTATCAGCATCTGCGTTCAATTGAAGACCGACGGAGGCTGCTGCAAAAAGATCTTGAAAATGAGTCCCGCTGGATAATCAGTGGTTCTTTTTGCGGCTGGGGAGATGTTTTTATGGATGATTTCGACCTTGTAATTTACCTCTGGACTCCGATCAATGTTCGCTTAAGAAGACTAAAAAGCAGGGAGCAGCAGCGTTTTGGCAGTGCTGTGCTGCCCGGTGGAAAAATGTTTGAGCGGCATCAGAAGTTTTTGGATTCTGCTGCTCGTTATGATTATGATCAGACAGAATTTAGAAATAAGAGCACTCACGAAGAGTGGATGCAGAAATTAAACTGTCCGATTTTAAAAATTGAAGGCAAAAAAACAGTTAAAGAGATTGTCTCGATAATTGAAGAAAAAATTGAAGAACTTGAAGCTTAGTTTTAAAATAATTATCTTTAGAAAATACATAACAGGGGGAGACAAATTTGAGAAAAATATTAGCTATTAAAAATGAAATTTTTGATCTGCCGGCAGGAGCAGAAACAGAAATAAATCAGCTGGATTCAAAACTCGAACTAAATTTAGTTGATTCCAGTAAGGATTACCTACCATTACTGGAAGAGGCTGAGATAGTTTTTGGCTGGCCCAAAACTGATTTAGTCAAAAAGGCCAAAAATTTAAAATGGCTGCACCTACCAAGTGCCGGTGTTGACCGCTATGCAAATCAAGAAATCTACCAAAACCAAAGTATTCTGCTGACAAACTCGAGTGGGGTTTATGGTAAACCGATAGCTGAACATGTATTTTCAATGATTATGGCTCATAACCGTAATCTGATTGATTATGCCTATGATAAAAAGGAAAAGAAGTGGCAGCGAAAAAATGAAATAAAGGATTTTTTTAATTCAACAGTTGGAATTTTAGGTCTGGGAGATATTGGAAGCACAATTGCTAAAAGAGCAAAAGCCTGGGGGGCAAAAGTTTTAGCTTTAAAAAGAACAATGATTGAGCCTCCGGAATATGTTGATCAGATTTATTTAAATCAGGATCTGGATCAACTGCTTAAAAAATCTGATTATGTAATTTTAACTCTTCCCGGCACTCCCGAAACTGAAGGGATAATAGGAAAAGAGGAACTGCAGTTAATGAAAGAGACAGCTTTTATAGTTAATATTGGTCGCGGCTCTTTGATTGATCAGCAGCAGCTAATTGAAGCACTTAAAAACAACTGGATTGGAGGAGCTGGCCTAGATGTAACCGAACCAGAGCCCCTACCTAAAGATAGTGAACTCTGGCAGCTGGATAATCTAATTTTAACACCTCATACTTCAGGGTTTTCGCCAACTAATGATCAGCGGCGATTTGAGATTTTCAAAGATAATCTTTTGAGATATCTAAAAGATAAGGAACTAAAAAATCTGGTTGATTTTGAACTTAAATATTAAAGAGAAATGTTCGGTGCTTTAACTGGCAGCCGGACATTTTTTTGTTTTAAAATTTATTCAAAAAAATAAAGGTTAATAGTAATTGTTAGCGAATTATAAAAATATAAACTCGAAGGTTTAAAAAGGCTTCATAGATAGTCAGATCGAATTAAATATTTATACAGGGGAGTCAAAGATGGAAAAAGAAATTATAGCAGAAAAAAATATCAGAAAATTTAAAATAAATAAATTTATTGATCAGGAAGATTTTATTATTACAGAAAGCCCCCTAACTCTTTTTATAAATGGTTATCAGTTTTTAACTCTGATGGTGCTTAAAGAAAATTTGGAAAATTTAATTACTGGATTTCTGGCTGCAGAAGGCATTATCAAAACTCAAAAAGACTTACTAAAAATTGAATTTAAATACAATAAAACTGTGGCAGTGATTGAAATCAACGGCGAATTTTCAGCAGAAGATTACAAAAAACGAACCCTGACTTCAGGGTGTGGAGCAGCTTCAACTTTTATAAACCTTGAGGATTGTGCAGC
>JBKHFK010000215.1:0-3430 GCA_046540295.1 Halanaerobium sp. | reverse complement strand
AAGCAGAATATTTTCCGAAAAAGAAAAAAATGCAGTACTTAGAGCAACTTTTTATCCAAAATGATGCTCAGCAACTCAGAAGAAGATTTGCAGGTATTGTAAGACAAGAATTATAACAACCTTTTTAGGTTGTTTTTTTTATGTCTTTAAACCGTAACCTTTGGATAAAAGATGAGAAAGTAAAAACCATAAAATCCAGAATGGTTTTTTAAAAGTAAAAGGAAAATAACTGTAATTTAAAACTGAGTTAAAAATTAAATACAGCAGTTGAAATATAAAATAGGGTATTATTAGTTTCCTGATATTTTTAATTAAATAAAATCTAAAGTCAGAGTTTAGTTTAGTAAAAT
Organism: Halanaerobium sp.; assembly: GCA_046540295.1. Lineage (GTDB taxonomy): Bacteria > Bacillota > Halanaerobiia > Halanaerobiales > Halanaerobiaceae > Halanaerobium. The sequence goes on along the minus strand of JBKHFK010000215.1, from coordinate 3,080 downwards.
AGCCGGCTATAAAAATAAATGCCGGCATATGAAAGGTATAAATTAAAATATATAAAGATCTGGCCAGTGCATCCTGCTCCAGTATTGGTTCAAAAAAATGGCCGATCAAAACCAGGCTGATTAATATAAATTTTGCATTGTCAAAATAATAAAGTCTTTTTTTGGACATTATTTTCACCTGATTTTAAAGATTTAATATTTCAGCCACTTTTTCTTTAACAGAATTTTTGTCACAGCTGTGGTGATGCCTGCTTTCCATCTCTTCTAATCCTTTTAGCCCCCTGTGCACTTCTGTATCTGTCAGGCTGTTTAACTCCTCAATAATCCGGTATTCATCCTGCTCAAGTTTTTCTTTTTTTAATGATTCTAATACCGCCCGACTAAATTTATAGGGGTTTGCTGTTGAGGCCACAACCGCCGTTTTTTGGTCACCACTCTGCTGACGGTATTTATTTAAAGAATCAACTCCAACAGCTGTATGTGGGTCAAGTAGATACCTGAAGTTGGTATAGGTTGATTTAATAACCGCTCTCGCCTCTGATTCTAAAGAATACTGTCCGCTAAATAACTGCTGAATTTTATTTTTTGTATTCTGATCTACTTTAAATTTATTTTCACTTTTTAAATTCTGATACCAGTTATTAATTTTACTGCTGTTGTGGCCTGTAATTTCAAATAAAAAACGCTCTAAATTAGAAGAAATCAAAATATCCATCGAAGGAGAAATGGTTTTTTTAAAATCGCGCTCTATATCATAGACTCCACTTTCTAAAAAGTCAGTCAGCACCTTATTATCATTTGAGGCACAGATGAATTTCCTGACCGGCAGCCCCATTTTAAAAGCATAATAAGCAGCCAGTATATTACCAAAATTACCTGTAGGAACTGTGATATTAACTTTTTCACCGGCTTCAATCCCTTTATCTTTTAGGATTTCAAAATAAGCTTTAAAATAATAAACAATCTGCGGCAGCAGTCTGCCCCAGTTAATCGAGTTGGCAGAAGAAAATTGATAATCATTAGCTGCCATTTTTTCTCTAAATTCCTTATCAGAAAAAATATTTTTTACTGCAGTCTGACAGTCGTCAAAGTTTCCTTTTAAAGAAACAACCTCTGTGTTGCTGCCGTTAGTTGTTTTCATCTGATCTTCCTGAACTCTGCTTACTCCAGCTTCCGGATAAAAGACAATAATCTTAACTCCCTCTACATCCTTAAAGCCTTCCAGAGCTGCTTTACCTGTATCACCGGAAGTAGCAACCAGAATAACAATTTCCTTTTTTACATCCAATTTTTTTACAGACCTGACTAAAAGCTGTGGTAAGATCTGAAGGGCCAGATCCTTAAAGGCGGCCGTTGGGCCGTGCCAGAGCTCCAGAATATAGGTGTTTTGATCCAGCTTAATCAGCGGTGTTTTTTCTGCCGGGGGAAAACTTTCTTCCTGATAGGCAGCTTTTACCGAAGCGGTAATTTCTTCCTCACTAAAATCACTCAAGAAATGTTTAAAGATCCAGACTGCAAGTTCCTGATAGCTTTTATCCTGCATTACTAAAATATCTTCCAGCTTCAGCTCCGGTACCTCTTCCGGCACAAAAAGACCTCCCTCAGGTACCATCCCCAGACTAATTGCCTCTGCTGAACTTACTTTTTTGTAGTTTCCTCTGGTACTTATATACTCCATACTCTCTACCTCCACTAAATTATATTTGTAAATTTGATCATTTATAAAATTTATCAGTCTGAATGCAGCTTAAATAATTGATAACTATAAATTATTATATCGAAAGTATTTGTTGATGTCTATTAAATAGCTTATTTCTTTTTAAATTCCTTTTACTTTAAACAGATTTCACTACTTTATCTGTTAAAAATATTACTATACAAATATTGATTTTTTATGTATAATATAAGATGTAAAGGAGGAAAAAAATTGCTGCAGTTTATATTTTTATTTATATTTTTCTTAATATTCTCAACTTTATTGCTGCTTATTCTTCCCTATACTTATACCTTAAGCTTTAATTTTCAGCAAAAATTAGAATACAGCCTTTTATTAAAGTTTCTCATTTTCAAGTTCAGGTTCACTGGCGATCAAAAAAAACAGTCATTATTTATAGATGTACTGGGCTTTAAAAAAGAATTTGGCCTGGCTGAAAATAAATTTGAAAAATTTATTGCAGATAAGTCTTCAAAAATAATTGAAGAAAAAATTAAACAGGTCAAATCGAAAAAAGATAAGAAAAAAAATAAAAAAAATCGAGATTTAAATTTGATTTTAAACTGGTCAGCAGAGAAAATTTAGAACATCTATTTAAGTTTATTCTGCAGATGCTAAAAAATTTAAAGCCGGATTATTTAAAATTAAGAGTTTTTTTCTCCTTTGCTGATCCGTATTATAATGGTCTGTTTTTGGCCTATTATTATACTCTTAAAGAATTAATTAGCTATCCCGATTTTGAAGCTCATATCAGCTGGCAGGAGGTGGTTATTGAAGCCAGGGGTGCTGCTGGTGGTAAAATTATCCCGGCAAAAATTATTTTTCAGATTTTAATGTTTCTGCTGTCAATTAAAAGTCTTAAAATTTTCTGGCAGTTATATCAATCAAATTCTAAGAAAGGATGATTATTATGATGAATACTGAAAAAGTTCTGGAGGCAATGTATGACAAACTGGACAATTTTCTAAAAACAGAAACTGTAATTGGTGAAACCATTGATCTTGGTGAGGTGAAATTGATTCCAATTATTACTGCTTCCTTCGGCCTCGGCGGAGGCATGGGAGAAGAAGACCAGTCCGGTGGGGGTGGAGGTGGTGTTGGCTGTAAGATTTCAGCTGATGCTGTTTTAGTTATCCGCGGCAGTAAAGTAGAAATGATGCCTGTTAAAAACAAAGGTTCTTTAGATAAATTAATAGAAAAGGTGCCTACACTGATTGATAAAATTGAAGCTGCCAGAGAAAAAAAAGAAACAGATACTAAAAAAGAAGAGGCTGAGAATGAAAAAGAAGAATAATTTTTAGCTGATTTATACATTCAAAATTAAAGTCCTGAGTTTAATAGCTCAGGACTTTTTTATCAACTATAG
>JBKHFK010000214.1:0-3459 GCA_046540295.1 Halanaerobium sp. | reverse complement strand
TAAAAGCATAGTAGTAGGGTACCGAGTACTTATAAAAGATTGAAATTGAAAATCAAAATAATAATACATAAAAAGCTCAACCTCTGGCAGCAGGGCCAGTGGTTGAGTTTTTTAATTATATTCTTTAAAACAGTTTAAATTCCGAGAATGAAATCATAAAAATTCTGTTCATGTTGATTTAACTGATAATCTTTTCTTTTAATCAAAGAATAGTTAAAATTAAGCAGCTCAGTTTTTTCAGAATTAATTTTCACTATTTTAATAATTGATTTTCCAGTTCAGAATCAATAGAGCTTTTGGGCAGAAATCCCAGAGCTGTTCCATTGATTATTGACTGTTTAGTAATATTAACTGAGTTACTGACTAAGGAAATATTTAAATTATTAATATTGAGTCCAATTTCAGCTAAAAAGTTATTAATTAAATTATAGGCACTGGAGTCTTTTTCACGCATGATGATTGGAATCTCTTTTAATTTTTTTTCTGTAATAAGATTCTGCTCAAATTCATTAGATGCACATAAAACAAGGCTGTCTTCAAAAAAATCATTTTTATCGATATAAGGACAATCATCACAATTTTTTTCAAAAAATAGGTGGTCACAGTTTTCCATTCCAGCCAGAATTCCCAGATTATATTCATGTTTTAAAACATTATTTAAGACATCAGAAGAATTAAATGTATCAATTTTAACCCGCAGATTATTATAATTTTCTTCAAAATTATGGATTTTTGAAGCAAAATAAAAAGAACCAAAATTCTGGCAGGCTGCAATAATCAGGTTTTTATTTTTATTTTTAATCTTTTCGATTTCATTATATAAATTTTCTTCTAAATGTAAAATTGTTTCTGCATAATCAAAAACTTTTTGACCGACTTCTGTTAAAATAACTCCTTTGTTTGATCTTTCAAGTAGAGGTAGCTCAAAATTCTCCTCTAACTTCTGCAACTGTTTGCTCAAACCAGGCTGGGATATGTGGAGAGTCTTACTGGCTTTAGAGATACTTTTACATCTGGCAGTATAATAAAATGATTTTAGATATTCTATCTTCACTAAAAAACCTCCTGTCTCCTGACTAAATCGCGAATTATGTATATAACGACCTGTTATCATGTATAACAAAAATTCATTTTTCAGTTATTAATAACTATTATATACTACTAAGTGCAGGCAGTAAATTGTTTACAAAAGTTAATTTATGCACAAGGAGGCTGGTAGCACAAAAAAACAGAAACTTATTTAAAAGAAGTTAAATTATTTTTTTAACTAGTTTAGAGAAAAAATTAACAATAGCTTAAAATTTTAAATTTATAATAAGGGAGAGATTAATATAATGGAGATTAATATTAGTAAAAAGCAGCTTTGGGCAGCATTAATTTTAATTTTTATTATGATCATAGCTGGAAATCAGCTAGCTGTAATTGATCAGGGACTTACATTATCTTTGATAACAGGTTTATTTTTTGGCTATATTTTAACCAGAGGAAGATTTGGCTTTGCCGGGGGAGTCAAAAAAATATACATAACTGGAGAAGGAAGCTTAACAAAAGCCCTTTTAGTAACGTTTGGGGTGACAATTATTGCAATGGCAGGTCTGCACTGGGGAGCAGCAGCTGATGGTGCAGTAGTTAGTTATCTGGCTGAAGGAGATTTAATGCAGATTCCTGGTTCAGCTTCAGTCAAGGTTTTAAATCTGGCAACTTTAATTGGAGGTTTTACATTTGGAATGGGTATGATGCTTGCCGGTGGCTGTGCATCAGGAACTTTAACAGATCTTGGTGAGGGTGCTTTTCGTTCTGCAATAGCACTTTTGTTTTTTGCTATCGGTTCAGTTCCAGGAGTCAGTTTACGCTATGCTTTTGACCAATCAAATTTGGCTAATTTTTCAACAAAGATGTATTTACCTCACCATTTCGGTTATGTTGGAGCTACAGTTATCTCCTTAGTTCTGCTTCTGGGAATGTATATGATGACCAGAAAATATGAGAGCATCAGACGGAAAGAAAATCATTTTGAAGAAATGGAATACACTAAAGAAGATTTACCTCTAGAAGAAACTGAAGCTGATGGATTTTTCAGCTTTAAAACATATCATAAGTTTTTTATGGAAAGATGGTCATTTATGCGAGTTGGTCTGCTGCTGGCTGTAATGTTTGTTTTTGTAATTAATACAACCGGGAAATCCTGGGGTGTAACTTCTGCTTATGCAAGATGGGGAGTAGCTTTATTTGATAACCTTGGTTTTGATATGACCGGTCCAGCTTTTCAGTCTCATTATGCAACAGTTCAGCAGGGTTTAATTAATGATGGAGGGACAATCAGAAATATCGGAATAATTTTTGGCTCCAGTATTGCCTTTTTACTGGCCAGCAAATTTAAATTTGACTTCAATTTCAACTTAAAGGATGCTGGATATTATGCGCTTGGGGGAGCTTTGATGGGCTTTGGTGCCAGAATGGCAAAAGGCTGTAATATTGGTGCTCTTTATTCGGCTATAGCTAACTTTTCACTTCACGGCTGGGCTTTTCTGGTTGCTTTAACACTGGGCGGTATTTTTGCACTTAAGATATTTGCAGGAAAGGTTAATATTATTCCTGCCAGCAGATATGAAGAGTCAGAAGAAAAAATTAAGGAAGAACTATCTGCTTAGTTTAAACTTAATTAATTTATATTAGAATCTATTAATAAAAAAATAAATTTACAGGAGGAATATATTATGAGTAAAAAGATTTTAGTTGTTGGGGGAGTAGCCGGGGGAGCAGGAACAGCGGCCAGAGCAAGAAGGCTGGATGAAGATGCAGAGATTATTATGTTTGAGCGCGGGCCTCATGTATCATTTTCAAATTGTGCCCTACCCTATCATTTAAGTGGAGTTGTTAGAGACTGTGATGATTTAGTGTTAATGTGTCCTTCCAAATTTGCAGAGCAGTACAACATTGACGCTCGAGTTAACAATGAGGTATTGAGTATCAATCGAGAAGAAAAAACTGTTGAAGTAAAAAATTTAGAAGCAGGTGAAACATATACTGAAGACTATGATAAACTAGTTTTATCTCCAGGAGCTAATCCAATCAGACCTGGAAGTATTGAGGGAGTAAATAATGATAATGTCTTTACTATCCGTAATGTAGTAGATATTGATAAATTAAATCAGTATGTTGAGAAAAATAAAGTTGAAAATGTTGCAGTAATTGGTGCCGGTTATATCGGGGTTGAGATTGCTGAAAACTTTATCCATTCTGATAAAAATGTGACTTTAGTAGAAGCTATGGATCAGGTATTACAACCTTTAGATTTCGATATGGCTCAGATCCTACAAAAAGAACTGCATGACAATGGGGTCAATGTAGTAGTTTCTGATCCCTTAACTGAGGTTCATGATGATCATGTTGTTTTAAAATCTGGTAAAAAAATTGACGCAGAAGCAGTTGTCTTAGCAATCGGTGTTGATCCAGAAA
>JBKHFK010000213.1:0-3466 GCA_046540295.1 Halanaerobium sp. | reverse complement strand
TCAGAAAAGCTCCATGATTAATCGAAAAAACAAAGCTTCTCTGAGGTGAGATGATCTCCAGGTTCAGTTTGCAATTAGAAATCTATTAAAAATTAAGATGACTCTACCTGTATTCCGTCAATTTTATCAAATATAATTAATGACAAAACTCACCTTTTAATTATTATGTAAATTTAATGTTAAATAATTGAAAATGTCTTGACTTTAGCAAAAAATATAAATATAATTTAAATATGATTAAAATCGAATATTCGAATATAGGGGGGTCTCCAAATGGATATCATTGAAGTCTTAAAAGCCCTGGCCCATGAGAATAGAATCAGGATTTTGAATCTTTTAGCTAAAAATGAACTCTGTGTCTGTGAACTGGAAAATATTATGCAGGTTAATCAGTCCAATGCCTCCAGACATCTGGCCAAATTAAAACAGGTCAATTTAATAAAAGGCAGAAAAAAAGCTCAGTGGATATATTATCATCTAAATGATGAGCTGCTGAACAAGCATCAGTTTATAAAACTTTTAATTGAAAATGAACTGAATGATTTTTCGGAGGCAGGCGAAGATTTAAAAAGACTGAAAAAATATAATGACAGTCCATTAAGCTGTGAAACACTTCCTGACAGTGATCTATTTTCAGATTAATATTTTAAGCTTTCAGATCAAAAAAATAATTATTTAAAAGGAGAGAAATTAAATGAAGTATAAAGTTGGATTTATTTGTGTTGGTAATTCCTGCCGCAGTCAAATGGCAGAAGGTTTTGCAAGAGAATATGCTGGTGATATTTTAGAAGTTTACAGTGCAGGTACTGATCCATCTCCGGAGGTTAAACCAAATGCTGTTAAAGCGATGGATGAGGTTGGGATAGATATCAGTGATCATTATCCAAAATTACTGGACGAGATTCCTTCTGAACTGGATATTTTAATTACAATGGGCTGTGGTGTTGAATGTCCTTACATACCCTGTAAGTTTAGAGAAGACTGGGGTTTAGACGATCCGGCCGGTCATCCAATGGAAGTATTTAGAGAAACAAGAAAAATTATTGATCAGAAAGTTAAAGAGCTAATTGAAAAAGTAAAGAATGATGAAATTTAATTAAATAAGAATAGCAGTTTAAGCTTAGTCTGTTCGTTTGAACTGCTGTTCTTTATTTTAATCCGGTATATGATTAAAACCGAATCTATTAATATAAAGTGAGGTTATATTTTATGAAGAATAATTTAAAAAAAGAAAATTCTAAAACAGAAATTGAAGTGAAAAATGATGACAATTCTTTAAGTATTTTTGAAAAATATTTAAGCATCTGGGTAGGGCTCTGCATTATTCTGGGGGTTGCTATTGGCAGATTATGGCCGGCTTTCCCGAATACTTTAAGCAAATTTGAATACGCGCAGGTATCTATTCCGGTTGCTATCTTAATCTGGTTTATGATCTACCCGATGATGGTCCAGATTGATTTTAACTCAATTTTTGAAGCCGGTAAAAAACCAAAAGGATTAACAGTCACCTTAGTCAGTAACTGGCTGATTAAACCATTCAGTATGTACTTTTTTGCCTGGCTATTTTTACAGGTGATTTTTAAAAATCTGATTCCTGCCGAACTGGCTCAGGAATATGTTGCCGGGGCAATCCTGTTGGGAGCAGCACCCTGTACAGCAATGGTTTTTGTCTGGAGCTATCTAACTGATGGAGATCCCGCTTACACTTTAATTCAGGTTTCAGTCAATGATCTGGTACTTGTCTTTGCCTATGCCCCACTGGTAATGCTGCTGCTTGGTTTAAATAATTTAACTGTTCCCTGGGACACAATTTTACTCTCAGTAATTTTATATATTGTTATACCTCTGACAGCAGGTTACCTTTCTCGCAAATATTTACTTAAGCACAAAGGAAAAGAATGGTTTGAAGAGGTTTTTCTTAAAAATTTAAGTGAGCTCACAGTAATCGGTCTGCTCTTAACTTTGATTATCCTCTTTTCATTTCAGGGAGATGTAATCTTAAATAATCCCTTCCACATTCTTTTAATAGCCATTCCACTGACTATTCAGACTTTCTTTATTTTTATTATTGCCTATGGCTGGTCAAAAATCTGGAATATTGAGCACTCTGTAGCTGCACCGGCAGGGATGATTGGAGCCAGCAACTTTTTTGAACTGGCGGTAGCAACAGCAATCTCTGTTTTTGGTATTCAGTCAGGAGCAGCTCTGGCAACAGTCGTCGGTGTCTTAGTTGAAGTTCCAGTAATGCTGGCCCTGGTCAAAATAGCCAATAAAACCAGAAAATATTTTAAATAAAAATATCTTTAAATTTCAATGCTGAAATTAATAAAGCCACCGTTTATTAAAATCAATACGGTGGCTCTTTTTATTTAATCAAATTATTTGTCATTATAAATTTTTTTAAGATAATCGATTCTGGCAGTCATATTCTTTAAAAGCAGATCAACTAAAACTAAGGAGGTCATTGCTTCTACGACTACAACTGCTCTGGGAACAATAACGGGATCATGTCGTCCCTCAATATTAATCTCAATATTTTCACCGGCTTTATTTACAGTCTGCTGAGTTTTCTCAATGGAAGGAGTTGGTTTTACAGCGGCTCTCAGTACTATTTCACTTCCATCTGTAATTCCACCTAGAGTACCACCGGCGTTATTGGTTAATTTAGTTATTTCTCCTTCCTGATAACTAAAAAAATCATTGTGCTCATGACCTGTCATTTCTGCAGCTTTAAAACCACTACCGATTTCTACACCCTTAACCGCTCCAATTGACATTATTGCTCGAGCAAGCAGGGCATCTACTTTATCAAAAACCGGATCTCCCAGTCCTGCTTTAATATTGCTAACTCTGCATTCAATTGTACCTCCAGAAGAATTATTTGATTCAATCAATTTTGTTAAATAAGCTTCTGCCTCCTGAGCTGCTGCCAGATCAGGCATATATAAAAAGTTTTTTTGAATATCATCCTGATTAAAATTTTCTAAGTCAATTTTTACAGGTCCAATTGAAGCTGTGTAAGCTGTAATTTCAAATCCTATTTCTGCCAGTATCTTTCTCGCTACAGCTCCTGCTGCAACTCTGGCCGCAGTTTCTCTGCCTGATGCTCGCCCACTTCCTCTGTGATCTCTAAAACCATATTTTAAATCATAGCTGTAATCAGATTGGGCCGGTCTGTAGACGTCTTTTAAGGCAGAATAATCTTTTGAACGCTGATTTTTATTATAAATAATCATCGAAATCGGAGTTCCGGTAGTTTTTCCTTCAAATATTCCGGAAAGAACTTCAACTTCATCCTTTTCTTTGCGGGGAGTTGTAAATGGTGACTGTCCCGGTTTTCTTCTATCTAAATCTTTTTGAATATCGGATTCTGAAATTTCAAGTCCGGCCGGACATCCATCAATTACAACTCCCAATGCCTTACCGTGTGATTCACCCCAGGTTGAAATTTTAAATAAATCTCCCA
>JBKHFK010000212.1:0-3489 GCA_046540295.1 Halanaerobium sp. | reverse complement strand
TTTTGCTTTTGCAATTCTTTATATGAAATCCCTGGGAGTTGATACAGAATGACAAAAAGTCAGATAAAATTAGGTAAAAAAATATTGTTCTTTTTGGTACTGGCACTGGTTGTAATCTATTTATTATTTCCATTTTACTGGGCTATAGTTTCTTCATTAAAGTCAGAGTCTCAGTTGTCTATGACACCAGCTACTTTAATACCCAGAGATCCGGATACAGGAGAAATATCATTTTTTACCAGAAATTATAGAGCTGTTTTTGCAAATGGCGGTTTTGTTAGAGGCTTAATAAATAGTACTATAGTTGCTACCTCAACAACTATTTTAGCTTTAATAACTGGTTCATTTGCAGCTTTTGCTTTAGGTAAACTTAGATTTAAGGGTAAAGCTCCTGCACTTTATGTAATTCTTGCAATGACAATGTTTCCTCAGGTTACAGTTTTATCAGGTTTATATGCTGTTATCACTGCTTTGAATCTGAGTGCCAGGGTAAGTATGATTTTTACATATCTATTATTTACCCTGCCCTTTACAACCTGGGTTTTAACTTCATTTTTTAGGGATTTACCTGATGAAATTATGCAGTCAGCTCAGGTGGATGGAGCGACTCCTTTTCAAACCTTCCACATGATTTTACTGCCGCTAACTGCTCCGGCTCTTGTTACAACAGGTTTATTGTCATTTATTCAGGCCTGGAATGAATATCTCTTTGCCCTGACATTTACTTCAATTGATGTTGAGGCAAGAACTGTGCCGGTAGCCATTCAGTTCTTTTCAGGAGAATTTGCACGGCAGGAGCCGTTTGGAGAAATTATGGCAGCTGCTGTTTTGGTTACAGTACCAATTGTTGTTTTAGTTTTAATTTTCCAGAGACGTATTGTTGCTGGATTAACTGCTGGAGCAGTAAAAGGATAAAAATGGTTAATTTAAGATAGTTTAATTATAAGAAAATATAAAACTGATTAGAAATTAGAGAAAATCAGGCCATCAGATTAGAGGTGTACTAAAATTTGATGGCCTAATTTATTTGTTCAATTTTACTAACAAATATCTTTTGAGACCTATTATTTAATAAATTATATTTTTTAGGGAGGCATAAAATTGAATCACGAAGATTTTTTTAAGATCAAAGATGGCTGGAATTTAGAGATTTCAACTTTAAAAGAAGAGCAGCTTGTTCATTATGGGAGTAATCTCTTATGTGGTAATGGATATTTAGGTTATAGAGGTACACTGGAAGAATGGGGTAAAGAGCAGTATCAGGCCTGTGTGGTTACAGATACTTATGATATGGCAGATGGAAAATGGAGAGAATTATCTAATTCCCCCAATGCACTGGCAACTAAAGTTTTAGCTAATGGAAAAAGGCTGGGAGATTATCCGGATGAAGATAAAATGCGAACAGAATTGGATTTTAATTATAAATATGGAATATTTAAAAGAAATTCAGAACCTAAAAATGATAATAATTCTGAAATAATTTCTGAAAGATTTGCGTCTTACGATAATTTACATTTAGTTGCTAATAATTACCAGTTAAATAATTTAGCAGATCAGACGATTGCATTAAAAATTGGTATTAATGGTGATGTATGGGATTTAAATGGCAGCCATCTTAAAAATTTTAGTGGAGAATATGATTCCAATAAAAACATATTATATTTAAAGGCAAATACAGGGGAAAGTGAGATTACTCTGGTTACTGCTTTATCATTTAAATTTAAAAGGGGAAAAGTAAAAAATATTAAAGTTGAAAACGAAGAAAAATCTATTTACCTTTTAATAGATATTGAACCTGAATTAAATTCAGTTGAGCTTGATAGAAATATGATTGTTTATTCCAGTAATGATCTGGAAAATCCTCTTCAGGCTGCTCTGGATGATGCAGCTGCTTCTCTTAAACTGGGCTATCAAAAATTAAAAGAAAAGCACCAGGCTGAGTGGGATAAGAAATGGGAATTGATGGACATTAAAATTAAAGGAAATCTTTTAGATCAACTGGCTGTAAGATTTAATCTTTATCATAATATTATAGCTACACCGGCCCACAGTGAGCGTCTGCCAATTGGAGCACGTGGTTTGTCCTGCCAGGCCTATCAAGGAGCTGCTTTCTGGGATCAGGAAATTTTCAATTTACCGATGTTTTTATTTACTGAAACAGAAACTGCAAAAAACATTTTGAAATACCGTTATCATACTTTAAATGGTGCTCGTAAAAAAGCAGAAGATTTAGGTTATGCAGGAGCTTTTTATGCCTGGATATCAGGTAAAAGTGGTAAAGAATTGTGCCCTTCATTTTTCTTTAAGGATGTAATTAGTGGGCGGAAAATCAGAAATCATTTTAACGACTGGCAGATCCATGTCTCACCGGATATTAGTTACACGATCTGGAAATACTATCTGGCAACTGGAGATATTGATTTTGTTGTTGATTATGGAGCAGAAATTTTATTTGAAGTTGCTCGTTTTTTAAATTCAAGGGTCCATTACAATCAATATAAAGATCAGTATGAGATTATTCGCCTCTTAGGACCTGATGAGTACCATGAAAATGTTGATAATAATGCATTTACAAATTATCAGACCCAATTTGCTCTAAAAAAAGCACTTTACTTTTATTATAAAATGGAAAATGAATATCCAGAAAAGCTGACTCAACTAAAAGAAAAAATTGGACTTACTGATTCTGAAGTTACAGCCTGGCAGCAGATAGCTGAAAAGATTTATCTGCCTGAGCCGGATCAAAATAAACTAATAGAGCAGTTTGATGGTTATTTTGATTTAGAAGATACTACAGCAGATGTTTTAGAAGACAGATTGATTGACAAGGAAGAGTACTGGGGCTGGCCTAATGGGGTAGCTGTATTTACTCAGGTAATCAAACAGGCAGATGTGATTCAGTTATTTACTCTCCATGATATTTTTTCAGAAGATGTACTGGCAGCAAATTATGATTATTATGAACCCAGAACTCAACATGGTTCTTCCCTGAGTCCCTCTCAGTATGCTGTTATTGCAGCCAGACTGGGGAGAGCAGAAGAAACTTATAACTACTTTAAAAAATCTGCTTTTATTGATCTGATGAGTACCAACAAAGCGGTAAGTGGAGGTACATTTATTGGAGGGGTCCATACAGCAGCAGCAGGTGGAATCTGGCAGCTAATTGTAAATGGGTTTGCCGGCATGAAAATTGATAAAAATGGACTCTCATTTAAACCTGTACTCTGTCAGGAATGGGAAGCAGTAGAGTTTAATCTTAATTATAAAAATAAAGAATTCAGGGTAATATTAAATCAAAATGAATTTAAAATAAAAGCTGCAGCGGGAAATGATGAAGAACTGGAAGTTAAAGTTTTTGCAAAGGAATATTCTTTAGAACCTGCAGAGGAAATTAGACTTGAATTACAATAATTTAATTGCAGTTCATAAAAAGAGGGCTCCCATTAAAGGGAGCCCTAAATTTTTAGACTGAGAGTAACATTCGGTCAT
>JBKHFK010000211.1:0-3505 GCA_046540295.1 Halanaerobium sp. | reverse complement strand
TGATTACCGAGAAATTGCAATTTTTAAAGATGGAGTTACACTTTAATTATTCTGTTAGAACAGGCTTCTCTGGGGCTAAATTAAATAATATTTGACCGGAGAAGCTTTTTTCATTTAGTTTTGGAAAATGTTTTCTGAATTTAGAGTCTTTCCATTTAAAATTTTGCCTAAAAATTTTAAAAATATTAGTTTTATTTAAAGATATTAATTGAGAGGTGTAAAAAATGAAAATAGTTTTAATCGGTTCCACCGGCCATACTAAATATGTGGTTAACGGTTTAAAGGATAATTATGAAGATCAGATAGTTGGTATTGCACCGGGTTCAGAGGGGGAAAGTGTTGAAGCTCTCTATCAGAAATTAAAACTGGACTATGATTTAAAAAAATATGATGACTACATAGAAATGCTGGATGAGTTGAAGCCTGAAGTTGCTGCTGTTGCCTGTCATTTTGGTGATCACGCTCGGGCTGCAGTGGAGGTTTTAAATAAAAATATTGATTTATTTGTTGAAAAACCGATTGCGACAAACCTCTCAGAACTGGCAGAGGTAAAAAGTGCTTATGATAAAAGTGATTCTAAACTGGCAGCAATGTTTGGAATTCGTTATAAGCCCTGGTTTTTAACCGCTTATAAATATATTAAAGAAGGAGCAATTGGGGAAGTAAGATTGATGAATGCCCAGAAATCTTATCGACTCGGACAGCGCGAAGATTTTTATAAAAAACGCGAGACTTATGGAGGTACTATTCCCTGGGTCGGGAGTCATGCAATTGACTGGATGCAGTGGTTGAGCGGCAAAGATTTTAAATCAGTCTATGCCTCACATTCTACTATTGCCAATCAAAATCACGGCGAATTAGAAGTCTCAGCTCTCTGCCATTTTGATTTTGAGGATGAGGTTTCAGGTTCAGTTAATATTGATTATTTAAGGCCGCAAAATGCTACCAGTCATGATGATGACCGGATTAGAATTGCCGGGGATCAGGGTGTTATAGAAGTCTTAAAAGAAAAGGTGTATCTAATCAATGATCAAATTGAAGGAAGTAGAGAACTGCCTCTGGTAGCAAAAAAAGAAATATTTGCTGATTTTTTAGATTGGGTCAAAGGTCAGGGAGAATGCATGATTAGTGCTCAAGAATCTTTTAGAGTAACTGAAGCAGCTCTTCAGGCCAGACGTTCAGCAGATCAGAAAATAGTAATTCACTTTTAGAATTATTGGCTGTAGAAAATATATTATAAAGTTTTGTTAAGGGCCTGACCATTAAAAGGACTAAAATTGGAGGTACTAATGCTGAAAAATAATTTTGAAATAGAAGTAAAGAGACCGGAGTTTCCGGAACGAGAGTTTGAACTAAAAGAATTTGGTGGAATTGCAGATGGAAAATTTGATAATACTGAGGTCTTTGCTGAGGCAATTTCTAGCTGTCATCAGGCAGGTGGAGGTACAATTATTGTTCCACAAGGGGAGTGGTTAACAGGTCCAATTCACTTTAAAAGCAATGTGCATTTAAAACTGGATGAGGGAGCGGTAATTTCTTTCAGTGATAATTTTGAAGATTACCTGCCGGTTGTATTTACCCGCTGGGAAGGCAATGAATGCTATAATTATTCTCCCCTGATTTATGCTCAGGACTGTGAAAATATTGCAATTACAGGACAGGGTAAATTAGTTGGTAATGGTGAAAAGTGGTGGCCCTGGAAGCAGACCCAGCACGCTGCTGCAAAAGAACTCTATGATGCTGAATATAACGGTATTTCTGTTGAAGATAGAGTTTTCGGGAGAGAAGAGGGATTAAGACCACAGTTTATTCAGCCAATTAATTCTAAAAATATTTTGATTGAAGGGATAACAATTATCGATGGTCCGATGTGGACTATCCATCCTGTTTACTGTGATAACACAATCATCCGGGACTTAAAAATAATTACAGATGGACCAAATACAGATGGAATCAACCCGGATTCCTGTAAAAATATGCTGATTGAAGACTGTGATTTTGAAACCGGTGATGACTGTATTGCGATTAAATCTGGAATTAATGAGGATGGAAGAAGAGTTAATAAGCCGACTGAAAATCTTCTAATCCGCAACTGTAAGGCAAAAGAAGGCCACGGTGGAGTAGTAATCGGTAGTGAGATGTCAGGTGGAGTTAAAAATGTGCATGTTCATGACTGTGTTTTTAATGGTGGCGAAAGAGGAGTCCGCTTAAAGTCAATGCGCGGCCGCGGCGGCTGTGTGGAAAACCTGCTCTTTGAAAACATTGAGATAAATAATCTGCGTGATCAGGGAATTATCCTGAATATGTATTATGATGCGACAACTGTTGAACCGCGGAGTGAAATGCCGCCTTTATTCAGGAATATTACAGTTCGTAATATTAAAGGGGAAAATATTGCTCAGCC
Organism: Halanaerobium sp.; assembly: GCA_046540295.1. Taxonomy (GTDB): domain Bacteria; phylum Bacillota; class Halanaerobiia; order Halanaerobiales; family Halanaerobiaceae; genus Halanaerobium. The sequence continues at coordinate 1,101 of JBKHFK010000211.1, read as the reverse complement.
TGTAGTCTTAAGAGGACTGCCGGAAAAGAAAATGCAGGATATAACTCTGGAAAATATTGATCTCAGTGGTAGAGAAGGTCTTAGTGCCAGCAACCTGGATGGTTTGTATCTAAAAAATATTAAACTTCAAGTAGAGGCTGAAGAACAATTTAAGTTTAATAATGTTGCTAATTTGAATGTAGAAGTAAGCAGCTGTCAAAAAAAGAATTAAAAGTTAAAAAGCTCAGATAAATTAATGAAATTAGAGGTGGGAAAATGGCAGTAAATATATCTGATTTTTCTCCTGATTCTTATTTAGAAGAATTATACCAAAAAAATCAACCCAAATTTCAGTTTGAGGCCAAAACTGAAGCTGAATGGAAGCTGTGCCGGAGCAAATTGGCTTTGGGGATAGACGGCTGAAAGAAGACTATGATAGTGATCCAGAGCTGAAAGATAATCCCGCAGCCAATTCCTGTTATCAAATTAGCAGCCGTCTTTTATTATCTGGTGAGTCAATTCTTAAATACAGGCTCTGGGATATTATTTCTGCTCTTAGGGTGCTGGAAAAAAGAGATGATGTTTTAAAAGATCAGATAAAAATAGTTGGCTTTTCTGGAGGAGCGCCGGCAGCTGTTTTAGCTTCTTTATTTGAAGATAGGATAGATGAGGTAGCAATTAGCGGCTACACCTCATATTATAAAGATAGTATTATGGCACGAAGGCACTGCCTGGATAATTATCTGCCCGGTATTTTAAAACTGGCAGAACTGCCAACAATAATTTCTGCCATTGCGCCCAAACCACTTTTGATTCAGGCAGCAGAAGCTGACCATCTTTTCCCCCCGGAATCAGCGGTGCTGGCCTATCAGGAAATTAAAAGAGTGTATAGGTTTTTAAATGCTGAAGCTGAAATTGAGTTTAATCTTATACAGGGAGAACATTCAGCTGAGGCGGAACCAATAATCAAATTTTTTGATCAAATCTATTAAACTTAGAGGAATGTTAATAGTTTCGAGAGTAAATAGAAAATTTAATTAAGGAGAATTTTATGTCAGCAGCAAAAAAAGAAATTACATATCAGGATTTATTTAAATTTTTCTTACCACTGGCGGTAATGCC
>JBKHFK010000210.1:0-3539 GCA_046540295.1 Halanaerobium sp. | reverse complement strand
TATTAAGGATATGGCAGGTTTATTGATGCCCTTTGAGGCCTATGATTTAGTAAAAGAGTTAAAAGCAGAAATTAAAATTCCGATAGAAATTCACAGTCATAATACAGCCGGCTTTGCTTTTATGAGCTATTTAAAAGCTGTGGAAGCTGGTGTTGATATTATTGATACAGCAATTTCTGCCTTTAGCTCCGGTACAGCCCAGCCAACTACTGAAACTATGGCAGCAGTAATAAAAAACAGTAAATTTGATTCTAATTTAGATACTAATAAACTGGAGAAAATCGGATTATATTTTAGAGAAATTAGAGAAAAATACAGAGATTATCTGGGTTCCTATGAAGTTGATCCAAGAATAATTTCCAACCAGCTGCCGGGAGGAATGCTTTCTAATCTGCGCAATCAGCTGCGGGAACAGAATCAGCTTGACCGCTATCAGGAAATACTGGCAGAAATTCCGGAGGTCCGCAAAGACCTGGGTTATCCACCTCTTGTTACTCCTACCAGTCAGATTGTGGGAACTCAGGCAACTTTTAATGTAATTACAGGAAAAAAATATGGCTTTGTCTCTAAAGAATTTAAAAATTATCTGCGGGGGATGTATGGAACCCCACCCGGAGAGATTAAGCCTGAGTTAATTGAAAATATAATAACTAAAAATCAGCTTATTACAAATCGTCCTGCTGATAATCTTGAGCCTGCATATGATAAAGCTGCAGCTGAAATTAAAGATCTCAGCACAAGAGAGGAAGATATTCTCTCCTATATTCTTTTTCCAGAAGTGGCAGAAAAGTTCCTTAAAGAAAACCGTTAATGTTTTTGGAGGGCAAAAATTTAAAGAGAGCTTAATTTAATTGAATTTTAACAGAAAATATGAAGGTAAATAAATCGTTTTCGCGAATATATTAAATAGATAAAAATTTAAGACTTTAATTATTTCAATTTCTGAAAGGAGAATTTATTTTGCAGAAAAAAATAGAAAATTTACTTAAAGAAATGACCGTTGAAGAAAAAGCTGAAATCTGTTCCGGTGCCAGCAGGTGGAGAACCCATCCTGTTGAAAGACTTGAGATACCTGAGATAATGATGGCAGATGGTCCTCATGGTTTGAGAAAAGAAACTAAAAGCGAAGAAAGTGCCTCGATGGGCAAAAGTATTGAGGCAATCTGTTTTCCAACTGCTTCTGCCTTAGCCTGTTCCTGGGATAGAGATTTGATGACAAAAATAGGAGAGGCCCTGGGTGAAGAGTGTCAGACAGAAGATGTCAATATAATTTTAGGACCCGGGGTAAATATTAAACGCTCTCCACTCTGCGGCCGTAATTTTGAATATTTTTCTGAAGACCCTCTGCTTGCTTCAGAGTTAGCAGCAAATTATGTAAAAGGTGTGCAGAGTATGGGTGTAGGAACTTCTCTTAAACACTTTGCAGCCAATAATCAGGAACACAGACGCCTGACCGTTGATGCCCAAATTGACGAAAGGACATTAAGAGAAATTTATTTATCAGCTTTTGAAAAAGTTGTTAAAGAAGCACAGCCCTGGACTGTAATGTGTGCCTATAATCAGGTGAACGGAACTCATGCTTCCGAAAATAAATATCTTTTAACAGATATTCTCAAAGAAGAATGGGGACATGAAGGTTTTGTTGTTTCTGACTGGGGTGCAGTTAATTACAGAGATAAGGGAATAGAAGCCGGTTTAGAACTTGAAATGCCCACAAGTTATGGTGACGGCAAAAAGGCAATTATTGAAGCAGTAGAAGACGGCAGATTAAGTGAAGAAAGCCTGGATCGAGCTGCAGAGAGAATGCTTAAAATTATCTTTAAGGCTGTAGATAGTGAGCGAGAGGATTTAAATTACAGTAAAGCTGAGCACCATCAACTGGCAAGAGAGATTGCAGCTGAGTCAATAGTTTTACTTAAAAATGAAGATCAGATACTGCCTTTAGCTAAAGATGAAAAGCTGGGAGTTGTCGGTTCTTTTGCTAAAAAGCCTCGTTTTCAGGGTGGTGGAAGTTCCAATATTAATCCTTTCCAGGTTGATAATGCCTATGCTGAGCTTAAAAAATATACCGATCATGAATTATCCTATGCAGAAGGTTATACTGTAGAAAGTGACAGTAATAATCAGGAGTTAATTAAAGAAGCCAAAGAGCTGGCCGAAAAAGTGGATAAGCTTCTTGTTTTTGCCGGTTTACCTGACCGCTATGAATCAGAAGGTTATGACCGCGACAGTCTGGAGATGCCACCAAACCAGAATCATTTGATTGAGGAGCTGGCAGAGGTAAATAAAAATATTGTTGTAGTTTTAAGTAATGGTTCTCCGGTAACTATGCCCTGGCTTAAAAAGGTTAAGGGAGTAGTAGAAGCTTATTTAACCGGTCAGGCAGGTGGAGGAGCTGCAGCTGATGTACTATTTGGACATGTTAATCCATCCGGAAAGCTGGCGGAAACTTTCCCTCAAAAATTAAGCGACAACCCTTCTTATTTATTCTTTCCGGGAGAAAAGGATAAGGTTGAGTACAGAGAGGGTATTTTTGTCGGCTACCGCTATTATGACAGTAAAGAAATTAAACCACTTTTCCCCTTCGGCTATGGTTTAAGCTACACTGATTTTGAGTACAGTGACTTAAAAATTAAAAAAAGTGAAATTACAGATCAGGAAACTTTAAATTTAAGCCTCAGGGTTAAAAATACAGGAGAAGTTTATGGTAAAGAGATAGTCCAGCTTTATGTATCTGATCCGGAAAGTACTGTAATTAAAGCGGAAAAAGAATTAAAAGAATTTGCTAAAGTAGAACTGGAGCCCGGACAGGAAAAGATTGTTGAGTTTGAGCTGGATAAAAGAGCATTTGCCTATTATAATACTGAAATCGATGACTGGTATGTAGAAAGTGGAGATTACGAAATTTTAGTTGGAGCCTCTTCCAGAGATATTAGATTAAAGAAAACAGTTAAAGTAGAATCTACTGTTGAACTGCCAGAAGAATATACAATTAACACCAATGTTGGTGATCTCCTGGCTGATCCAGAAAAAGAAAAAGTCTTTAATGAACTGCTAATTGAATATTTAGAAGGAACAGATCTAATGAAGATGCTGGGAGGCAGAAAGAGCGAAATGATGGAAGCAATGCTGAAGTATATGCCTTTAAGGGCCCTGGTCATGTTCTCAGAGGGTGCTGTCAATAGAGCAGATATTGAAGAAATTGTTGACAAGTTAAATAAAAACCTCTAGGTACCGGGTATTTAGAAATAACTGGAAATTAATTAGAGAATAATTAAGCAATAGGCCACTAATTGTTAATATTAGTGGCCTTTAACAGTTTAATCAGATATAAATTATTATCTTTAAAAATAGGAGTGAAATTATGAGTTATTTGTGGACAACTATTAAGGTTAAAAATTTAGAAGAGTCGATTGAATTTTATCAACAGATTGTGGGACTTAAGCTGCAGCGGAAATTTGAGGCCGGCACGGAGCGATAAGCTGCTTTTTTAGCAGCTGCAGCAGCAGTAGAGCGAGAATTTACACTACCTGATGTTT
>JBKHFK010000209.1:0-3585 GCA_046540295.1 Halanaerobium sp. | reverse complement strand
CAGTTTTTACACTGAAAAATATTCCAGCGCGAATCAAGCACTTTAAAGTTGCTGAACATATCACCAAGTGATTCACTGGAGCCGAGAAATAAATATCCCTGATCATTTAAGGAAAATTTAAAGTTTGAAATAATTTTTTGCTGAACACCTGCCTTTAAATAAATCAGCAGGTTTCGGCAGCTGATTAAATCAATTTTATGAAAAGGAGGATCACTGATTAAATTATGGCGGGAAAAAATAACCATATCTCTAATTGACTTGTTAATTTTATACATATTGCCTTCTTTAACAAAAAATCTGCTTAATCTTTCAGCTGACACATCAGCAACAATACTGCTCGGATATTTGCCAATACTTGCTTTGCGTAAAACTTCTTCCTGGATATCGGTTGCAAAAATTTTGACCTTATAATTACCTCTATGCTTTTCTAAATACTCCATAAACAAAATCGCCAGTGAATATACTTCTTCCCCTGTTGAACAGCCGGCAGTCCAAATTCTTATTTCTGAGCTGTTTTCTTTTGTTTTAATCAATTCAGGTATTATTTCATTTTTGATTTTTATAAACGCTTCTTCATCTCTAAAAAAGTTGGTGACCCCAATTAATAATTCCCGGGAAAGAGTATTTAATTCAAATTTGGATTTTTCCAAAAAATTATAATAATGTTCTAATTTGTCAATTTGATTAATTATCATTCTTCTTTCAATTCTTCTGATAACAGTGTTGTCTTTGTATTGAAAAAAATCTATTCCCTTATGTTCTTTGATTAAGGATAAGGTTTTACTCAAATAATTTTCATCTTTTTTACTGCTTTTATTTACTACATTTTTGCTCTGATCATTTAAATAAGGGTGCTGAACATATTTTAGCAGACGATCTCCCATTTTTTCAGGAGCCAGAATATAGTCTACTATACCGGTTGCAATAGCATTAGAAGGCATACCATTAAATTTAGCTGTCTCCTTTTTTTGAACCATTACCATTCCATTATGTTCTTTAATTGCCCTCACACCTCTGGCACCATCACTCCCTGTACCTGACAGAATAATAGAAATTGCCTTACTGCCCTTTTCTTCAGCCAGTGATTTAAAGAAAATGTCAATAGGAAGATTCAAATAACGTTTATCCCTTTCTTCTGGTTCATATAAATATAATTGTTCCCCTATAATTTTAATATTTTTTTTAGGGGGGATTAGATAAACATTATTTTTTTTAATTTTCATCCCATCTCTAATTTCCAGCACTTTCATTTCGGTCTTTTTTGACAGCAGATTGACCATATGACTTTCATGATCTGGTGATAAATGCTGAATAACAACAAATGCTATCCCGGGGTCATCATCTACATTTTCAAAAAATTTATTTAAAGCTTCAAGACCTCCGGCTGATGCACCAATTGCTGCAATATATATTTCTTTATTAGCTGGTTCACTCAAAATCTCACCTCTTTTAGTCGCTTTATTCTTCTATTTCAATTACCTTACTTAAATGAATCATCTCAAACATATTTTTAATATAATCACTTTCTACATTTCGAATTATCAGTTTACCTTCTTTTTCTTTTAATTTTTTATGAAAAAGCAGCAGTTTACCAAGACCTGAACTGTCGATGCTTTCAACCTGACTAAAGTCCATTATTACTTTTTCATAATTTTGCTCAAATAATTCCAGCAGTTCCTCTTTTAGTTCCTGAGAATTTGAAAAATCAATAGTTCCTATTGGACTGATAACTACCTCATTTGTATCAATAACCTTTGTTTTACTTTCCATTCTGGTTCCCCCCATTTTTAATTTTTAGCTTGCTTATTAAAGCTTAAATTGTATTTTTTAAAACATCTATTACCTCTGCATCCAATTTTGAATCCTGCTCCATCTGATCTATTATATTTAAAGCCTTAGAAATAGAAAAAGCTGGCCTGTAAGGCCGATCCTCAGTTAAAGCCTGAAAAACATCACTTACAGCCATAATTCTGCTCCCTATGTTAAGGCTTTCTCCCTCAATTCTAAAAGGATAACCTGTACCATCCAATCTTTCATGATGAAAAGCAGCCCACTCGGGAATACTGCCCAGACCCTGAATTTTATTTAAAAGTCTGTAAGTATAATAAGGATGCTGTTTTATGACTGTATATTCATCACTGGTAAGCTCAGCATCTTTTTCTAAAATTTCTCTGGGAACGATTAATTTCCCCAGGTCATGAAAAAGACCTGCTATTCTAATCGCCCGCTGCTCCTGCAGGCTGTAATCCAGCTCATGTGTTATCATTGAGGCAATAGTAGCTACCCCGGTACTGTGGCGGGAAGTAAAAGGACTGACTCTGTCAATCAGATGTGCAACTATGCTGGCCAGTGATTCTAAATCACTTAAATTAATATTTGCTTTAGTCTTTTTACCCCATTGTTCTAAAATATGATTATATTCTTTTACCTTTAGATTAAGCCAGAATGATTCTTTTTGAGCAACTCTAAAAAAAACATCTACCAATTCTGGATCAAACCAAGTTCCAGATTTAGAACGAATACTGCTCAAAATATCGTCAATCTGATTTAAAATAAAAAGATTGGAATCTATAAGTGCTTCAATTCTATCTGCCAGATGAATAATTCTGCTGGCAAGAGGAATTTCGCGACCACTAAGCTGATCAAAATTTCCCCCATCCCATTTGTGATGATGGTAGTAAATAATATCAGTTAAATCAGGCAGAAAAGTCAGGTTCTTAGTGAGCTCTGCTCCAAGCTTACAGTGTGCTTCAGCAAGACCCAGATCTACCTCAAAAACACTTTGAGCTTTTTTCTTATTTTTCTGATCAGCTATTCCAATATCATGGATTAAAGCTGCAAGTACAATCTGATTTTTATATTCTTTATCTAAATCCATAAGCTCCGAAATTTCCAGAGCTATATAGGCTACTCTGCGGGAATGATCTAGAATTTCAATATTCCCCATATCCAGAGCGCTAGAAAGGGTAATAAAAAGTTCACTCAACCTCATCTCAGAATCAGGCAGATTACCCAGTTTATTTATTTCAATTTTTGTTTTTATCAAAATATCATCCTCCAAAACACTTCTCAGTAATAGTAATAATTATTACTATATTCTAATTATAGCTAATTCTTTAATTTAATTCAAGTTAATCCAGATTAAAACTGCTTTATTTTTAAAATTTTATATTAAATTTTAAGTTTTTAATCATCTAAAACAGCTATTCTTTATCTTCTAAATGTTCTTTTAAAGCCTCATAGCGAGAGCGAAGAAGTTTTTCATGCCCCTTCTCATCTTTAATCAGCTGTTCAAATAAAGCCTCAGCCATCTCATCATCTGTCTGTTCTTTTAAATACTCATACTTTTTTTGGGCTGCAATTTCTTCATCTATAGCCTCTAAAATTCCTGCTAGTACTATATCCATTATCATCTCACCTCTTTATCTAATTATTTTTGTTTAAAAACCAGAAAAGTTATATCATTCTGTCCTATTTTAGAATCAGAATAAACTTCAAAGTCCTGATTTATTTTTTTGATAATCTCTGCTGCAGATAATTTATGATTTCTTTTCAGCAGCCGGGATAGGCATTTTAAGCCATACT
>JBKHFK010000208.1:0-3592 GCA_046540295.1 Halanaerobium sp. | reverse complement strand
GCTTCTGCAGATAATAATTTGTTTTTTTACCTAAGATTTTAACTTCTCATATTTTCAATTAACTTAAAACCCCCAGATCATTCTAACCAGCAGGGGAACAATCACCGCCAGTAAAATCTGTAAGGGAGCACCAACAATAATAAAATCCTTAAATTTAAATCCACCTGAACTGTAGACCATTAAGTTGGTCTGATAGCCAACCGGACTGGCAAAGGCCGCACTGGCAGCAAAGGTGGTAATTAAAACAAAGGCAAAAGGATTTACCGCCAGCTGCTGAGCAGTCCCAATTGCAATCGGCAGCATCAAAAGTGCACTGGCGTTGTTGCCGACTACATTGGCCATTATCGAAGTTGCAAGATAAACAATCATCGCAATCACAATTGCCGGTAAAAACTCTGCCAGATTTAAAATTTTAGCAGCTATATAAGAGGCGGTACCCGATTTTTCAATTGCCATCCCCATCGGAATCAAACCGGAGAGCAGAAAATAGACCTCCCAGTCAATAGAGCTGAAAAAGTCACTTTTATTAATCACCCCGGTTAAAACCATCAAAAAGGCTCCACTTAAAGCAGCAATGGCTACCGGCAAAATATTTAAAGCAACCGTTAAAATAAAAAAGCTTAAAATTCCAGCAGAAATTAACATTTTGCTCTTATCAAATAAATTGGGATCATATTCGTGATCAATAATAAAATTGTTATTTTTACTCAACCTCTCTAAGGTCTTTTCGGTAGCTAAAAGCAAAAGCAGGTCTCCAGGCTGAAAGCGGTAGTCCCGCATTTTCTGGTGAGTTAATTCTTCACCTCGACGTAAAGCCAGAACATTACAGTCATAACGCTCTAAAAAATTAATTTCAGCCAGAGTTTTATTAACCAGAAATGAATGAGCTGGAACCACAACCTCGATCAAAGTTTCTCCTGCAAGCGGCTGCTCAATTGACTGATCATCAACTACCATTTCCGGTAGAGTTTTCATCCCTTTGCTTTTAACAAGCTGCAGCAGGGTATCTTCTCTGGCTCTAATGATCAGGTGGTCACCTGACCTCACCGTCTTGGCATTTAAAGGCTCCATAAACTGTTTTCCATTGCGAATAATACGGATTATATCATAATCAAGCTCTTTGTCTTCGGCAATCTCATCAAAGCTTTTACCCACAAAACTGCAGTCTTCTCCAATCAGAACCTCGGTTAAATAACCTCGCATCTCATATTCTTCAGTTAAATCTTCTTCCACTTCCAGTCGGGATGGAATCAGTTTATAACCAACTGTCAGGAGATAGAAAACACCGATCAAAAGCACAATAATTCCAAGTCCTGTAAATTCAAACATCGAAAAGGGGTGATTCAGCATCCGCTCTGAAACCTGACTGGCCAGGAGATTGGTTGAGGTTCCAATTAGGGTTACAGTTCCTCCCAGCATCGCCGTATAAGAAAGAGGAATCAGCAGTTTAGATGGTGAAACCCCGGTTTTTCGACCCAGCTCTCTAACCATTGGAATTAAAGCAGCAACTACTGGAGTATTATTCACAATTCCCGAAGTTGAACCGGTGAGAACAGAAATTAAGGCAATCTGCCTTCTGGGATTTTTCCCGGTTAAATGAGAAATCCGATCACCAAGCAGCTGCACCGCTCCACTGCGCTGAATACCGGCACTGAAGACAAACATTGCCATAACAGTAATTGTGGCCGAATTTCCAAATCCAGACAGAGCTTCTTCGACTGTCATCTGAGAAAGATCACCAAAAACTGCCAGCGCAATCGGAACTAAAACTGCCAGCAGACTGATCGGCATCGGCTCCCAGATAAATAAAAATACCAGAATCACAATTAAGCCGATGATAAAAATTATTGAACTGTTCAAATTAGACTGAACTTCCATATTTTCTGCACTGTTCATCTCTAATTCCTGAGCAGATAAATTTAAAGAAAAAGTTATTAAAATTGTAAGTAAGATTAAAATAAGCAATTTTTTATTTGTCGGCATCATAAATCACCCACTTTCTAAACTTAAATCTATTAATATTATTGCTAAGACAGAAGTTAACTCACTACAAATTCGGCAGCTATAATTCAGCCTTATATTATATTTTAACAAATTTTAATTTATATTTCTAGTATTTAGCAGCTTCAAAATCAATCCCAAATTTATTAAAATATTTAATAAACAAAGAAAAGATAAAGAAATCTTCAATATCTAATTGAAAATTATCAGTTCTACTGCTACACTATAGTTAAAGGTAAAATTTTTGCAGCAAAATAATTATTTTATATAAAACCAGCTTTGAATGCGGGGTGATAAGTATGCAAAATATTAAGGAACTTTTCGGGAAATATCAAACAGATATGATCAGCGGGCTAACAACTGCTACTATTGCCCTACCACAAAATATGGCCTATGCCTTAATTCTCGATATTAATCCCATCTACGGGATTTATGCCTCTATTTTTTCAATGCTCACCGCCTCTATTTTTAATCTTTCATCCTATATGATTGTTGGACCAACAAATATGATGGCAGTTGCTCTCTTCAGTAGTTTAAATAATTTTCAGGGAGATAATTATCTGCAGGTAATCTTTTTAACTACATTTTTAATCGGTCTTTTTCAGTTTCTACTGGTTAGTTTTAACTTAAGTGAACTAATAAAGTATGTTTCACACCCGGTAGTTGTAGCTTTATCTCACGGAGCAGCAGTTTTGATCCTTTTTTCCCAGATTGAAAATTTTACCGGAGTCAGTGTCAGCGGCTCCAATGTAATTACTAAAGGCTGGCAGTTTATTTTAAATATTTCTGAGATTAACTATCTTAATCTGCTGGTAGGTATTGTAACTTTAATTTTAATCTATACAATTCCTCTGTACAAAAAAGAACTGCCCGAATATCTTATAACAGTTGCAATAATGTCGATTCTTACAGCAGTAACAGGAATTAACAATGCAATACCTCTGGTCGGGGAAATTCCTAAAAAAATAATAGACTTTAATCTAATTGAATTTGACTGGCACCTGATCGGACAGCTTTACAGTAAGGCTTTTTCGATAGCTCTTTTGGGGCTGATTCAAACGATGGCAGTTCTGCAGGCAGTATCCCTAAAAAAAGAAGAAAAGCCTGATTTTGATCGGGAATTTAGAAGTCAGGGAATCAGCAATATGGTTATTTCATTTTTCAGTGGTTTTGCTATCTCAGCTTCTTTTTCTAACACCTTTGCCAACCTGAGTGCTGGAGCCAGACACAGGATTTCTCAATTCTTCTGTGCTCTTTCAATTATAATCTTCATTTTATTTTTTAGACCACTTTTAGCCTATATTCCGGTTTCAGTTCTGGCCGGACTGGTAATTGCGGCAGCTGCCGGGATTGTAGATTTTAAAGAAGTTATTAAAAATATGAAAACAACCAGAGGTGATGCTCTAATCTTCTGGTCTACATTTGCTGCTACCATTGTACTGCCCAATCTGGATCAGGCAATTTATTTTGGGGTTATGGTCTCCCTGGTTGTTGTGCTGCAGATTTCCAAAAAAGCTGATATTGAAATGTTATATTATGATAAAAAAGAGGAAGATAAAGGCTACCACCTTCACCATGCTCACCATGATGA
>JBKHFK010000207.1:0-3593 GCA_046540295.1 Halanaerobium sp. | reverse complement strand
AGTATTTCCACCTGACTTTTAGTCCGGACAAAAAACATTCCATGATTATATCTCGGTTAAAAATTTTTAATATATACAACAAAATCTAGAAACTTTTTAATTGAAAATGATTCTCAACTTCGGGTATAATTATATATAAGTGGATCTCCTTTGTCAAGTATTTTACAAAAAAAAATCGTTTAAGAAGCCTGTTATAGCAGTTATCAGTAATCATTATTAATTAACTCAAGTTTATTGACTTATGTTCATAACTTAATGAAAAAATTGTAAATGCATATGTTCTTATTTAACAGTTTTATAATAATTATTATCTTATCATATTATTATCAAATGTTCATAATCATATAAATTAAAATTTATGGAGGTATTATTAATAATGAAGCAAAAAATTCATCCTATCTGGTGGCCCGCTCTTTTGCTGAGTTCACCAGCAATTTTACCTTATTTGTATTATAAAAATGAAAGCTATAAGCTGTGTGTGGATAATATTGGTCAAATTAATAAGGAACGGATTAATAAAGCAGAAAAATTAGACTTAAATGAGGTAGAAGATTTTTCTTTAACAGCAGTTGTTGAAGCAAAAGGTGATTCAGATTTTAAAACTGAAGCTGGAATATCCTATTTTTTAGAAACTGATAACTCAAAGCTTCTTTTTGATATTGCTTTTGCCGGTGAGAGTGCTGCTTTTACTGAAAATTTCAGTAAATTAAAGCTTGAAAAAAAAGATTTTAAGCAGCTGGTAATTTCACACTTACATCCAGACCATATGGGAGGAATCAAAGCCAGCCGCAAAAATGAAATTGCTTTAAATCCTATAATTGATGAGAAAATAGAAAATATTTATCTTCCTGCACCCGCAGAAACCGGTTCAAAAAAGAAAACAATAACTTATGGACCTCAGTTAATCAGTGAAGAGATTGCTGTAACAGGGCCTTTAAGGGCAAATCTTTTTTTCTCAGGTCCAACCGAAGAACAGGCACTGGTAGTTAATCTTAAAAACAAAGGTGCTGTAGTTATTTTAGGCTGCGGCCATCCTGACTTAAGAACCACACTTAAGATGGCTGAAAAGATAAGTGGAGAAAATATTTATGCAGTAGCAGGAGGGCTTCATCTGCCGGTTAAAAATGGTCGGCTCAAAAAGGCGGGAATCGATTTTCAGAGGATTGTAGGTACCGGCCTCAGACCCTGGAAAAAAATAGATGACAATTATCTCAATCAAAAAATTTCTGTTTTAAAAGACTTTCATGTTAAAAAGGTATTTCTTTCTCCCCATGACAGCAGTGATTATTCTCTGGCTTATTTTAAAAGGAACCTTGCAGCTGAGGTTAGAACAATTAAAAGTGGAGAAATTTATCAGTTTTAAAGGAGGTCTGAATCATGGGCTCACGGAGTTTTGTTTTTTTGATAGAAGGAGTGGCAGTACTTTTAGGATTTTTGGGAGGCTGGTTTATACATGAATATTTTTAATTTGTTTCTAATCTTTATTTAAAGTTTTTTTAATAATCCACTGATACTATATAATTGTAACAAAGAAATAAACTTTGTTATCCCCTTTTTGAAGCTGTTGCAGAGGACAGCTTTAAGCATAGATAAAAGTAATAGATACTTTTCTCCTTGTTTTACCCGTCTTTTTCCCGAGACGGGTTTTTTCATGTCTATAAATAAATTTCTCCAGCCTGAACTTAATGGTTGAGTAGGATCCATTAAGCCAGGCTGGAGAATTGATTAGGGAAAGTTATGTTAATCCAGTTTAACTGGATTTTTTCATTTTTAAATTTCTCTATTTTAAAATTACTTTATTAATTTAACTGCCTTCTAAAATATAATCTAATGTCTAAAATGCCTCTTACCAGTAAAAACCATCGCAATACCAAGCTCATTACAGGCTTCTATAACCTGCTCATCACGGATTGAGCCACCAGGCTGAATAATTGCTTTAATTCCAAGTTCAGCTGCTTTTTCGACAGCATCAGGGAATGGGAAAAAGGCATCAGAGGCAACAACTCCACCCTGCTGACGGCCATCAGCTTTGCGGCCGGCAATAATCATCGAATCCACCCGACTCATCTGACCGGCACCAACTCCAACTACCATCTCATCTTTAGCCATTACAATCGCATTTGATTTAACATGTTTTACTACCTTCCAGGAAAAGAGTAAATCCTCAATCTGCTCTTGAGTGGGAGCTTTTTCGGTTACTACTTCCAGGTCTTCAGCAGTAGTCTGAGCTAGATCTCTACCCTGCACTAAAAGTCCCCCGGTTACCTTTTTCATACTGTAGCCCGGCTTATCTCGATTGATAGAAAGCTCTCCCGTTCTTAAAATCCTCATCTTCTCAGAGCGCTCTTTTAAGATTTCCAATGCTTCAGCTTCATAATCAGGTGCAATCACAACCTCAATAAATTTATCTTCATCGGCAATTTCTTTAGCAGTTGCTGCATCTACCTTTCTATTGGCAGCAACAATTGAACCAAAGGCAGATAAAGGGTCCCCCGCATGTGCATTAACAAAGGCATCTTTTAAATTATCAGCTGTCGCCATTCCACAGGGGTTGGCATGTTTAATTACAGCTGCAGTTGGCTTTGCTTCAAATTCTTTAACTAATTCTAAAGCTCCATCAGTATCATTAATGTTATTATAAGACATTCCCTTACCGTGCAGCTGCTCAGCAGTAGAAATAGAGGGTTCATTCTGTTCTTCTTCTAAGTAAAAAGCTGCCTTCTGGTGTGGATTTTCTCCATAGCGGAGATCTTCCTTTTTATCATAACGGTCCAGAAGAGTTTCAGGTAACTCTGTTTTCTCTTCTTCATTCATAACAACTTCTCCTAAATATTTCTGGATTCTCTGGTCATATTCTGCTGTATGGTGGAAGGCTTTATAGGCCAGCTTAAGTTTCTGAGTTTTAGTTAAACCACCATTACCAATTTTCATCTCAGCTAAAAGCTCGTCATAATCAGATGGATCCACAACTACTGCCACATCATTATTGTTTTTGGCAGCCGAGCGAATCATTGTTGGACCACCGATATCAATATTTTCTACTGCTTCTTCTAAACTCACATCTTCTCTGGCAATAGTTTCAGCAAAAGGGTAGAGATTGCAGACCACCAGATCAATCGGCTCAATATTCTGAGCTTCAATCTCCTTTAGATGCTCTTCATTATCTCTAACCGCTAAAATTCCACCGTGGACTGCAGGATGTAAGGTCTTAACCCTTCCATTCATCATCTCTGGAAAATTTGTTACTTCGTCAATATCTGTTACTTCAATCCCATTTTCTTTTAACATCCGGCCTGTACCACCGGTAGAAATAATCTCTACTTCAAATTCTTTTAAACCCTTAGCAAAATCTACAATACCTTCCTTATTGGAAACACTGAGTAATGCTCTCTTAATTTTAGACAAAGTTATTTTTCCTCCTTTAAAATTTTAACTTTTCTTCCCTCAATTTTGACTCTTCCCTCTGCAATTAATTTAACTGCCTCAGGATAAATTCTATGTTCTTCTTTCAAAATTCTTGCTGCCAGATCATCTGCACTGTCCTCTTCTTTAACTTCCACAACTGCCTGCTTAATAATTGGGCCGGTATCCAT
>JBKHFK010000206.1:0-3610 GCA_046540295.1 Halanaerobium sp. | reverse complement strand
CGCGCTACACTGGGGGTGTAGAGGTCTCCGGTTCAAATCCGGATAGCCCGACCATTTAGTACTAAGCCCATAAAGGGCTTTTTTGTAGTTATAGAGCTTAAAATCTGGAATAATATATTTTTAATTATAAATTTTGACACTATAAAGGAGTAAAAATGATAAGATATTCTTTAATGACACTGGGCTGCCCAAAAAATGAAGTTGACAGCCAGCATATGAATGGTTTTTTAAAAGGAGAAAAAGATTTTCAATATACAGATAAATTTGAAGAAGCTGAGGTAATAATTATTAATACCTGTGGTTTTATCCAGGATGCCAAGGAAGAATCTATTGAAACAATTTTAGCTGCTCTAGAATATAAAAAGCAGTATAACTGTAAATCAGTTATTGTAACTGGTTGTTTAACCCAGCGCTACAGTGAAGAATTGGAAGCTGACATTCCAGAAATCGATGCTGTACTGGGCACGTCAAATTTTGATAAAATAGCCGAAGTTATCAGAGAAAGTTTACAGGGAAAAGAAACAGGTGGAATTGAGAAAGCTGGATTTGATTACAGTTCTTCTTTACCCAGAGAACTGGATAATGAGGTTTATGCATATTTAAAGATTGCTGAGGGCTGTAATAATAACTGTACTTACTGCAGTATTCCCCAAATTAGGGGAGCGGTAAAAAGTAGATCAATTGCTGATATTGTATCTGAGGCGGAAAGAATTGCCGAAAATGGAATTAAGGAATTAATAATTATTGCTCAGGATACAACTCAGTATGGAGTTGATATTTATGGTCGCTCTGCCCTGGCACCTCTTTTAAGAAAATTAGCTGAGGTCGAAAAAATTGAATGGATCAGAGTACTCTACAGCTATCCAGAATTTATAACAGACGAAATAATAGATGTTTTTGCTGAAGAAGAAAAGATATGTAATTACTTTGACCTGCCGATACAGCATTCCTCAGAAAAAATAAGAAAATTGATGAATCGCAAAGGAAATGAGGAAGATATCGCTAATATAATTAATAAGATTAGAAATAAAATTCCTGATGCAAAGATTAGAACATCTTTGATTACCGGCTTTCCTGGTGAAGATGATCAGGATTTTAAGAATTTGAAAGAATTTGTAAAAAAATTTAAATTTGACAGGCTGGGTGTATTTGAATTTTCGAGAGAAGAAGGAACTGCAGCTTATAATTTTAAGCAGAGAATTCCGGAAAGCCTGAAAGCAGAAAGAAAAGAAGAAATCATGCAGCTGCAGCAGGAAATTTCTCTGGTTAAAAACAGAGAATTTGTTGGGCGTAAATTAGAAGTTATAATTGAAGATCGAGATCAGGAAAATTATCTTGCCCGGTCCCGTTATGATTCACCGGAGATTGATAATCAGATTTATATTCCAGTTGGAGAGAATGAACTCGAAGTTGGAAAAATTTATCAGGCTGTAATTAAAGAAGCCTTCCATTATGATTTAATAGGAGAGATTGAGGATGAATCTACCAAATAAATTATCACTTTTAAGAATTTTACTGGTTCCAATAATTATTTATCTGCTTTTAATTAATACATTTAACACTGCTGCTACTGCTCTTGTAGTCTTTATTCTGGCTGCTTTAACTGACAAATATGATGGTTATTATGCCAGAAAACATAATTTAATCACTACACTTGGTAAAATTTTAGATCCACTTGCAGATAAACTATTGATTATTGGTGTTTTTACAGCTTTTGTTGAAGTTGGTATTCTTTCTACCTGGCCTCTGTTGATTATTGTAGCAAGAGAACTTGCTGTAACAGGTTTAAGGGTAGTTGCAGCTGATCAGGGTTCAGTCATTCCAGCTAATATCTGGGGTAAGACAAAAACAACTATTCAGATGATAACAGCTATTGCACTAATTATTAATCCTCAAATTTTTAATCTGCCGCTGTTTTTAACTGAGTCTTTAGTCTGGTTAACTGTTATTATTACTATTTATTCTGGTTATACTTATTTTGCTGCAGCAGAAGTTGATTATTCTTAAGAGGAGGAGACTATGCTCAAAAAAATAAATCACATACTTGCAAGTGGGTTTTATAGTGGTCATCTTCCGGCAGCTCCGGGTACCTGGGGATCTTTATTAATGGTTTTTCTTGTTTTCTTTTTTCCAATTTTAAATAATTTTTATCTGATATCTGCTCTTGCTGTTGGTGGAGTTGCGATTTCCAATTTTGAAGAACAGCAGACCGGGATTAAAGATGATAGTAAAATTGTGATTGATGAGATGGCAGGTCAGCTGTTAACATTTTATACTATAAAGACAAGCATTCCTGTACTGGTCGGTGGTTTTATTTTATTCAGGATTTTTGATATTACAAAACCCTGGCTGATTGATAGAGTCCAAAAGCTACCTTCTGGCTGGGGAGTTATGCTTGATGATATTCTTGCAGGTTTGACTTCATTAGTTATTTTAAAAATCATAATAGCTTTGTTTTGATCATTCTAATCTGATTTTAACTCAATCGACCTTAAAAGGGTCGATTTTTTTCATTTATAATGGTATAATTAGGAGGAGGTGTTAATATTGAAAAGTGCAATAGTAGCAACTGGCTCAGAATTGATAAATGGACTTGTACAGGACAGTAATTCTAAATTTCTGGCAGAGCAGATAAGCAGTCTTGGTATTGAAATAGAAAATATTTTAATCTGTGGAGATCAAAAAGAAAATATTAAAAACACAATTGCAATGGCTTCTCAAAAAGCAGACTTAATTTTTATTACCGGGGGACTTGGACCAACAGAAGATGATCTGACTAAAAAAGCTTTTGCAGAATTAATGAATTTAAGGCTGATTTATTCAAAAGAAATTGAAAATAAATTAAAAAATATATTCTGTAATTATAACTCAGAAATGAATTCAAATAATTTGTCTCAGGCATATATTCCAGAAGGAGCTGAAGTTATTGATAATCAAAAAGGTACTGCTCCTGCTTTGAAAATTAAAATAGATAATAAAATATTTTATTTACTGCCGGGAGTTCCAAAAGAATTAAAATGTATATTTAAAAATAAAATTTTAGATGATTTGAAAAAAAATGGTAAAGGTCAAATTTTGATTAAAGAATTTAATTTTATTGGTATTGGAGAATCTACACTTGCTTCTAAAGTCAGTGATCTAAATTTAAGTTCTGAGATTAAGGTCAGTTATCAGGCGGGAAAAGCCGAGGTGAAATTAAGGCTTAAAATTGACCAGAAGAGCAAATTTGATCTTAGAGAAAAAAAGGTTATTTTAAAAAAAGCGGTAAATATAATTCGATCAGAATTCAGTGATTTTATCTACGGAGAAGATCAGCAGAGTATACTGCAAAAAGTTCATGATTTATTGATATCTAAGAAATTGAGTATAGCTGCTGCGGAATCTTTTACAGGTGGTCTGATTGCTGAGAGATTGACAGAAAAAGCCGGGAGTTCTCAGTACTTTCTGGGATCTATAGTTGCTTATAATGAGAAATTTAAAAGAGAAATTTTACATATAGCTCCTAAAATTTTAGATAAATATGGAGTTGTCAGTAAAGAATGCGTTCAGGCTATGGTTAAAAATGCTGCTGAAATATTTAAATCAGATATTACCGCAGCAACTACTGGAG
>JBKHFK010000205.1:0-3621 GCA_046540295.1 Halanaerobium sp. | reverse complement strand
AATATTTTCACTAAAACTTCTATTTTTCATTAAAATGACCTGGATTATTAAACGAGAATATTTCATAATTTTCCTGCAGATGTTGATATACTTTTGAAAAGTGTCGATATTTGGATTCGAGGTAGGAAGCAAAATCTGGATCAGCTTCGATTTTAACTGTCTTATAATCAGGGAAAAATTTTAACAACTCCTGATAAGATATCCCATCAACAACCTTAATTCCCAGCATAGCAGCTCCTACAGCTGTATTCTGTTCATAATCAGGAATATATTTTATTTCGCCAATCAAATGTGAGAGTAATTTCATAAAGTGATCTGTCAGCCCAAGGCCACCGGTCATAATTAGATCTACCTGATCATTATTATTTAACCTTCTCAAATCTTCATAAATAAGTTTTAGGTGAAAAGCGATACCTTCATATACAGCAAGCACCAGATCTTTTCTGCTCTGATTTAAAGAAAGACCATATAAAAAACCTCTTGTTTTCTCATTATAACTGGGGGATCTTTCTCCCATCATTGTCGGGATATAAATAATTTCATTGCCCTGATAGGGAATTGAAGGTAAGTTTTCTCTGCTGAACTTCTTTATATCAGCATAGTTTAACAGTTCTTTAAACCAGTTAAAAACCACCCCTGCTCCATTAGTTGCCTCACCAACTATATAAAGATCTTCATCAATAAAATAATTCCAGGCTCTTCCTTTAGGATCATGAGTATATTCAGCTGAAGTGTAGCGAACTGCTGAACTTGAACCAGCAGTTAATACAATTTTACTTTTATCGATTGAGCCAGCACCCAGGTTGGCCAGAGCGCCATCAGTAGAACCTAATATCCCTTTGACTTCACTGCCATTAATCTGGAATTTAAAAATATGATGACCGGAATAAACTTCTGCCAGATCATCTTCAGTTAAAGCAAGTATTTTCATTATTTTTTTATCATATTCTTTTTTTAATGAATTAAAAATACCTGAAGTTGAGACCAGAGAATAATCAGTTTTCCATTTCCCGGTTAATTTAAAGATGATATACTCTTTAATTGAAACAAATTTATCTATTTTTCCTGCAATGTTTTCCTGCAGCCACTTTATTTTGGCCGGCCAGTAGGAAGAATGAAGGGGACAGCCGGTTCTAGAATAAAATAAATCAGGATCATATTTTTTACTTAATTTATCTCGGTATGCTTCAGCTCTACTGTCGGCCCAAATAATTAAATTACTTAATTTATTACCTTTTTGGTCAACAGCCATAATGCTGTGCATTACTGAACAAAAAATTATATATAAATCTTCCTGGCCAAACTTTTCTACTACTTCAGCCAGCAGAGTTGAGACTACCTGAAATATTTGATCAGGATCCTGTTCCGCCCATCCCTGCTGAGGAGAAAACAGCTCATAATGAATAGAATTCTCATATTTTAATACTAGATCTTCTGTAACTACATCAATTCTAGCACCATCTGTACCTATATCAAGTCCGGCAAATAATTTCATTTTGCTTATCAGCCCTTCTTTTTAAATAATACTTAAATTTTATTTTATTGCATCCAATTCTTCTTTAATCTTCACCAGGTTGAATTAATCTAAGTTTTCAAACCAGTCCCTCATTTTTTGGGATGACTCATAATAATCATGTAGTTCTTTTAAATTTAATGCAGGAGGCTCTGCCAGTAAAGAAGTTAATCCCCCATCTATCATCAGATTAGAGCCGGTCACAAAACGAGACTCTTCCGACCCTAAATATACTGCACCATAGGCTATATCTTTAGGTTTACCAATTTTTCTTAATGGTTGATTTAATTTCATTCCTTTTAAATGAACATCTTTAAATTTCTTTTTATACTCTTCATAATTCTCTTTCCCATATCTTGAAAGGACCCAGTGACCAATTCTATCTACCTGTATGGCCCCAGGCGAAATTGTATTAACTCTTATATTATAAGGAGCTAATTCAACAGCCAATGATCTGGTCAGCATATTAACTGCTCCTTTAGCTGAACAGTATGCACTTTCATTACTTAAGGCATCATGACCTCTCACAGAAGAAATATTTATTATTGAGCCAGATTTTTGTTTTTTCATAATCGGAGCTACAAAACTTGCTGCATGCCAGTAACCTCTAAAATTGACATCCATTACATCCTCAAACCTTTTTAACATTTCTTCGCTCCTATTATCAATAGGGTATTTAAACATCGGTAACCCAGCATTATTAACTAATATATCAATCTGGCCAAATTTATTAAAAATATTTTCGATCATTTTTTGAATCTCATCTACATTTTTCATATCAGCTACTTCAAACACTACTTCCCGGTCTTTCCCGGACAGTTCTGCTTTAGCTTTTTTTAAACCTTCAACCTTATCGGCAGTTAAAACAACCTTAGCACCTTCTTCTAAAAACATTTCGGCAATACCTCTGCCAATTCCATGGCTTGAACCAGTGACAACAGCAACTTTATCCTTTAATCTCATCTGAATTCACCCCTTATAATAATATTAAAATTTGTTAAAAACTCCATGTCCTTCACGCAGTGAACCATCTTTTTCAATAAATGCTAAATTCCCTGGAGCTCCAACCGGTCCATCTTCTGAATAGTGCAGATCAGCAACTAAACTATAATGCAGCGCATGGGCCAGCCAGCCTATATTTCTTTTTTTCAATTCTCGAAGAGTGAATTTTATATTCTCAACCCGCCACTGATCATCCAATGAGCCCCAGCAGGTTTCTGTAACTAATAACGGTTTATCTGCTTTTTGACTCACTTCCAGATAATCATCTAATAAATTATAGAATTCTTGTTTGGCTTTTTGATTATCCTGCTCTGCCATAAAGTAGGGATGGATTAATAAAATATCACTTATAGTTAAAACTCTTTCCAGTCCCTTCTTCCCATGACCGGCATGCAGACTTACTCCAACTGTAGAAGCAGAATCTACCTCTTTAATCCTTGTATAAATACTTTTTAGCCACAAATACTCGTTTTCTTCAATCTCTTTCATTTCCTCTAATGGCTTATCATAGGTAAAAGGCTCATTGCAGATATCCCAGGCTAAAATCCTCTCATCCTGAATATGAGCACCTACTAATTTCTTTATATACTCAGAAAACTGATCTTCTCTGGTAAGCCAGCTCCAACCTTTCATAAAATGATCAATATAAATGCCTCCACAGTCAAGAAATTCATTATGCCAGCGATTAAATAAAACAGGCATTACTTTAAGCTCTAATTTATCACAGATTTGTAATGATTTTTCGAAATCTGCTATAAATTTTTGTGGGTCCCTGACAAATGCTGCCCAGGATAACCAGAGTCGAACTGTATTCATTACCGGGAAAAATTCCTTACCCCGCCTTAATTCCAATTCAATAATTTCAGGATCAAAATACATCCAATTTTCAAAGCTGGTGCTCCCATAACTTGGTTGGTAATTAAATCCTCTCACTTCTGAATATTTCATAAGTTAAATCTCCTTTTTTAATTTTTACGGCTGGATTCCATAAATCAACTCAGCCCTAAATAATATCTAGCCTGCATTATAAGCTGATATTATGGTTTTTACTATAAAAAAATCGTTTTCGCTCTATATTTAAATTTATTCTTTAGAGGATATTAAAA
>JBKHFK010000204.1:0-3665 GCA_046540295.1 Halanaerobium sp. | reverse complement strand
CGCTGACTAAAATAACTGCCGCTTAAATAAGATGATAAAATTCCCGGAATTGTTGTAAGTGTAGTTAATAATCCCAGAAGAA
Source organism: Halanaerobium sp. (assembly GCA_046540295.1). Taxonomy (GTDB): domain Bacteria; phylum Bacillota; class Halanaerobiia; order Halanaerobiales; family Halanaerobiaceae; genus Halanaerobium. Next base: position 3,583 of record JBKHFK010000204.1, on the reverse strand, counting down.
AACTACCGGCACCAAGATTTTTGGCATATACCGGGATAAAACCAAAAGTAGTGGCATAAGAAATCATCATCATTAAAATTGCCAGAAAAGAAACAGTCAGCAGACTTCTGTTTTTTGCAACTTTTATTATTTCCTTCAGTGTGATTGCTTTGTGGTTAATATTTTTCTTTTCATCAATCCTGAGGCTTAAAATAAAACCTAAAAGCCCTGCTGCTGCAGCCAGTAAAAAGGGATACTGCTGACTGAGGCTCTGAGCAATTATTCCACCTAAAAGCATACCAACAACCTGTCCGAATTTGTTGGAAGCATTGATTATTCCAATTGCATGGGCAGTGGCATCATTTTTAAAATAGGAAGAAAATAACACAGTAAAACTAACCCAGGTAGCTGCAGAAGCTCCTGCCAGAGAGCGAAAAATTAAAATAAGGGCCGGTGTTTCTGCAAACCACATTCCGATAGTACTTATTACACTAAGTAAAATACCAAGATTAACAAATATTTTTTTCTTATTAATTCTATCCGAATAAATTCCAAGAGGAATTCTAATCACCATCTGAGTAAAACCATATGAACCTAAAATTAAACCAATCATTCTGTGTGATGCACCAAGTGATTCTATGTAGGGCGAAAAGGTTGGAATATAGGCATACATTGAAAACCAGTAAAAAGCTGTGACCAAAACAAATAATCTAATATTTTTCTGATTGGAAGACATTTAAATACCTCTCTAGTTGTCATATTTTGAATTAAGATTTAACTGTTATAAATTCTAGAATTCTTTATCAATTATTATAATTCAAGATAGCTTAACTTTCTCCTTTAAAAAAATAAAAGCAGGCCAGAATTTTCCGGCCTGCATTTAAGTTTAGATTAATTTGTAGTTTTTTAATTATTGAATTTAAACTCACCATCTTTAAAATCAACAGTTATTTTATCACCTTCATTAATTTTTTCTTCTAATAAGAGCATTGCCAGTTCGTCTTTAATCTGATTTTGAATAACCCTTCTTAAAGGTCGGGCTCCATAAGCTGGATCAAAACCAAGCTCTAAGAGTTCTTCTTTGGCTGCTCTAGTCAGGTCAATTTCAATATCCTGTTCAGATAAATTATCCTGCAGATAAGAAATCTGAATATCAATGATCTTAAAGATATCTTCTCGGCTTAGAGAGTGGAAAATTATCTTTTCGTCAATTCTATTTAAAAACTCAGGTCTAAACTGACCCTTGAGAGCCTCATCAATCTCTTCCTTAATTCTTGTCTCATCATCTAAATCCTGAATATACTGTGAGCCGACATTAGAAGTCATGATAATTACTGTATTTCTGAAGTCAACTTCCTTACCCTGACTGTCAGTTAAAACTCCATCATCCAGGATCTGCAGCAGAATATTAAATACATCTGGATGAGCCTTTTCGATTTCATCAAAAAGGATAACAGAATAAGGATTTCTTCTTACCTTTTCTGTCAGCTGTCCACCTTCCTCAAAGCCGACATAACCGGGAGGTGAACCAATAAGTTTGGAAACTGCATGTCTCTCCATATACTCGGACATATCAATTCTGGTTAAGGCCCGCTCATCATCAAAGAGGTAGGCTGCCAGAGTTTTAGCAAGTTCAGTTTTGCCGACTCCTGTCGGTCCCATAAACATAAAGGAAGCAAGTGGTCTGTCGGCATCCTGAAGACCTGTACGTGAGCGGCGGATTGCATTACTGACTGCTTTTACTGCATCATGCTGGCCGACAACTCGTTTTTCTAATTCATCTTCTAAATGAATCAATTTTTCCTTTTCTTCTTCCATCAGCTTCTGCAGGGGAATATCGGTCCAGAGAGAAACGATTTCTGCAATATCTTCTTCTGTTACCTCTTCTTTTACTAAATGACCTTCAGCCTGCTGTGATTCTTCAACCTTCTGGCTGACCTCTGCCAGCTCTTTGCGCAGCTCATTTAATTCACCATAGCGCAGGCGGGCTGCTTCCTCATAGTTGGCTTCTCTTTCTGCAGCTTCTGCTCGATATTCAATCTGATCTATCTTTTCTTTTAGTTCCTGCATTTTCGCAAGCTGATCTTTTTCATTTTTCCATTTTAAGCGCAGGGGATCACGCTGATCTTTTAATTCCTGCAGTTTTTCGTCAATTTCTTCAAGTCTTTCCTGGGCTTCTTCAGTATCCTCATTTTTTAGAGCCTCTTTTTCAGTTTCCAGTCTTCTTACCCGGCGGTCAAGCTCATCAATTTCTATCGGCATTGAGTCAATCTCAATTCTAATTTTAGAAGCTGCCTCATCGATTAAATCAATTGCCTTATCAGGCAGAAATCTCTCTGTTAGATAGCGGTCAGATAGTTTTGCAGCGGCAACAATTGCATTATCAGTAATTTTAATTCCATGATGAATCTCATACTTTTCTTTTAAACCTCTTAAAATAGAAACTGTATCCTCAATATCCGGCTCAGAAACCTGTACCGGCTGAAATCTTCTCTCTAAAGCTGCATCTTTTTCAATATGCTTTTTATATTCTCCCAGTGTTGTCGCACCTACACAGTGGAGTTCACCTCGAGCTAAAGCTGGTTTTAAAAGATTTGCTGCATCCATTGAGCCTTCTGTGGCACCGGCTCCAACTAAGGTATGCATCTCATCAATAAAGAGAATAATCTCACCTTCAGCTTTTTTGATTTCTTTTAAAACAGATTTTAAACGTTCTTCAAACTCACCTCTAAATTTGGTGCCCGCGACTAAAGATCCCATATCAAGGGAAATAACCTTTTTCTTTTTTAGTCCCTCTGGAACATCACCATTAATAATTCTTTGAGCAAGGCCTTCTACAATTGCAGTTTTACCTACACCCGGCTCTCCGATTAAAACCGGATTATTTTTGCGCCGACGTGATAAAACCTGCATTACCCTTCTAATTAAATTATCACGGCCAATGACAGGATCTAACTTTCCATCTTTAGCCATCTCTGTAATATCAATTGTATATTTCTCTAGAACATTAAAACCTTCTTCTCCCTGCTGGGAATCAATTTTACTGCCACCGCGGACTTCCTGGATAATTTGTTTTAATTCATTGTAGTTTAAATTTTTTTCATAAAGCATTTTACCCAGGTCAGTTTTTCTGCTTTTTAAAATTGCAAGCAAAAAATGTTCTGTTGATACATATTGATCTCCCAGGCCATCTGCCTGCTTTTCAGCTTCTCGCATAATATCATTTAACTGATGAGACATATATGCCTGTCCACTCTGTTCCGAATAAACCTGGGGTAATTTCTGCAGCAGTTCTTCATTTTCTGCTTTCAATTCTGCCAGATTAGCTTCTGCTTTCTGCAGCAGTGGAATAACTATTCCGTCATCCTGATTTAATAAAGCTTTAAATAAATGGGAAGGAAATATTTCCTGATGCTGATAATCCTTTGCTATATTCTGCGCCTCGACCAGGCTCTGCTGTGCTTTTCGTGTAAACTTTTCCATATCCATTTTATCTTCCTCCTTTGATTCTAAATATTCAATTTTGATCTATTTATATAATTTGCTTCTATAATAATTATAATATAAAGGTAACTGTCCTATAGTATAGGGAAAACTCATGGTT
>JBKHFK010000203.1:0-3682 GCA_046540295.1 Halanaerobium sp. | reverse complement strand
AATTGTTAAAATTTCGTAGTTTTCAAGAAGTTTTTGATAATCAATACCCACTTCTCGAGCATAACCTTTGATAAAAACTTTTAAATACACATTTCCCGGTAAAACATCAAAGTTATTTTCTTCTATTGCTTCTAAATATTTTTTTCTAATTTTAGTTTCTTCCTGAATATCATCCAGACTCAAACCCTTTTCCTGTCTGGCCCTCTTAAGCAGTGAACCAAGTTCAAGTTCCATATCTTCCAATTTATTGTCCTCCTTATTTTAAATTACTTTTGCAGCAGGTAATAATTTATAGTTAATTTAGTTTAAATTCAAAGAAATTATACATTATTTATTATTATAACATACTTTAGTAATTAATTTAATCTTTTTCAGTGTATTTTTTGTTTTTAATAAAATAGATTAATATAAATCAGGAACAGCATTAATGCTGTTCCTGTAAAATAAACATTTAATTTGTAATTAATTTTATCTTTCACCTTTAAAATATGGTTCTCCGGATGCAGCAGGACCAACAGCTTTACTGATAAATCCAGCCAGTACTATAATAGTAATAATATAAGGAATTGCACTGATTAATGCTGACGGAATAAATGGAATATCTACTCTAACCGCTATAGCCTCTGCATAACCAAATAATAAAGCAGCACCTAAAGCTTTAACTGGATGCCATTTACCAAAAATCATAGCTGCCAGTGCAATAAAACCACGACCCGCTGACATTTCTCGAACAAAAGCATTTCCATCACCAATTGATAAATGTGCCCCCGCTAAACCGGCCAGAACACCACTGATTAAAACACTAATAAATCTCCAGCGATTAACGTTAATGCCCAGTGTATCAGCAGCAGCCGGATGTTCACCAATAGAGCGAATTCTTAATCCCCAGTGAGTTTTATAAAAGAAATAATAAACTACTGGAACCAGAATTAGAGAAATATATGTTAAGACACTGAATCTAACTCCAAAAATTCGCATAAAAGGTAATCTCATTACCTGGGGAGAGGTACCTTTTACTCCAAAGAAAATCTGCAGTAAAAAGATTGTTAATCCGGAAGCAAAAATATTAATACCTGTACCTATTACAATCTGATCTGCTCTGAAGACAATACTTACTGTAGCCAAAATTGAAGCAAATAGCACACCACCGACCACTGCATAAATTACCCCTATCCAGGGACTTCCTGTTTGCGCACTACCTAAAACTGCAGCAAAAGCACCAAATAACATTATACCTTCTAAAGCAATATTAATAATACCGGACTTTTCAGAAAAAATCCCTCCTAATGCAGCCAAAATTAATGGGGTTGCAAATCTAAAACTTGATAAGATTAAAGGAACTGATATTATTTCTAATAAAGTATTCATTATTCAACCCCCTTTTTTTCTTTTCTATTTTTAAGGTATACTTTAATAATCTGTAAACTCGCAATAAAGAAGATAACCAGTGCCTGAATAATATTAACTATTTCTGAGGGAACTCCAGCAAACTGCATTTCCAGCCCCCCCTGATTTAAAGCACCAAAAAGAAGTCCTCCAAAAATTACTCCAATTGGATGAGTCTGACCGATTAAACCAACTGCAATTCCAGTAAAACCATAGCCAGCATCCATCCCCTGAATAAAACTGAGATGAGTACCCAGAGCCTCTCCAGCTCCACCCAGGCCAGCAACAGCTCCACCAATTAGCATGGTGTAAAGAATAGTCTTTTCTGCATTAATACCACCATATTCTGCAGCATCTGGATTTAAGCCAACAGCTCTAAACTCATAACCAATACTTGTTTTAAATAATACGTACCAGAGTATAACTGCTACAATTAAAGTTAAAATAAAATTAAAATGCAACCTTATCGAAGGATCTGCAAATAATTCAACAAAGGGCAGTTTAGACCAGAAAGCACTATCGGTCATTTCTTTAAACCTCAGTAATTTAGCCGAATCCATAATTTCTGGTGTAGCCATTCTTGATGAAGTTCTTAATTTATTAATACCATAATTAATTGTAAGTGCAATAGCAATATAATTTAACATAATTGTAGAAATAACTTCATTTACTTCCATCTTTGCCTTTAACCAGCCGGATAAACCAGCCCACAATGCACCGGCCACTACACCTGCTAAGATTGCCAGTGGTAAATGAATAAATCCTGGCAGAGAAGTAAAATAATATCCGGTTACACCTGCAGCGAAACCACCCATTAAAAATTGTCCTTCAGCACCAATATTAATCAAACCACCACGAAAAGGAAGAGCAAATGCCAGACCGGTTAAAATTAAGGGAGTCGATCTCCATAAGGTATTTAAAATATTTCTAAAATTACCGAAAGCTCCTATGTAAAGAGCCTGATAGGCTGTTGCAGGTGACTCTTCTGTTAATAAAACAAAAAATGCACCAAATATTAAAGCAATAATAATTGAAAGTAAAGATATCCCTAAATTAATCAGTAAAGACTTTAAATTTTTATATTTATTATTCACCGCTTTCACCTCCTGCTTCAGCCTGCGAACCAGTCATTAAATTACCAAGTTTTCTTTCATCAGCTTCTTCTGCATCTAAAATTTTAACAATTTTACCCTCAAAAATAACAGCAATTCTGTCACTTAAAGATAGGATTTCACTTAATTCTGCAGATACTAATAAAACTGCAGCACCTTCGTCCCTTCGATCAACAATTTGCTTGTGGATAAACTCAATTGAACCAACATCCACACCTCTTGTAGGTTGAGAAGCAATAAGTAATTCCGGGTCATGAGAAAATTCACGGGCAACAATAAATTTCTGCTGATTACCACCTGATAAACTCTTAGCCTCAGTAGTTACCCCACCACCACGAATATCATATTCTTTTATAAGTTTTTCGGTATAATCTTTAATATAATTATAATTCATAATTCCATTTTTAGAAAAAGGCTCAAGACTATGATAACCAAGAATAACATTTTCCTGCAAATCAAAATCCATAACAAGGCCGCGCTTTTGCCTATCTTCAGGAATATGAGCAACTTTTTCTCTTTTAATTTGATCAGCACTAAACCCTGTTGTATCACTACCATTTATTTTAACCTGACCTGATTCAATTTTACGCAGGCCGGTTACTGCTTCAATTAATTCTGACTGCCCGTTTCCTTCTACACCGGCTATTCCCAGAATTTCACCTTTTTTAACAGATAGGGAAACACCATTTACAGCTGTTATTCCTCTATTGTCTTTTACTTTAAGATTTTCAATTTGGAAAAAATCTTCTCCTGGTGCAGCCTTTTCTTTTTCGACCTCCAAGAGAACAGGACGACCTACCATTAATTCAGCCACATCTTCTTCAGTGACTTCTTCAGTATTTACAGTATCAATACTTTTACCGGAACGCAAAACAGTGATTCTGTCCGATATTTCTTTAACCTCTTTTAATTTATGAGTAATAAAGATAATAGTTTTTCCCTGCTCTTTTAATGACCTAAAAATTTCAAATAATTCATCAATCTCCTGTGGAGTTAAAACAGCAGTAGGCTCATCAAAAATTAATAAATCTGCACCTCTATATAAAGTTTTAATTATTTCGACGCGCTGCTGCATACCAACAGAAATATCAATTATCTTTGCTTCAGGATCAACATATAGTCCATATTTATTTGAAATATCTTTAACTTCCTGTCTGGCCTGTTCTCGATTGATAGTTAGACCA
>JBKHFK010000202.1:0-3730 GCA_046540295.1 Halanaerobium sp. | reverse complement strand
TCCTGAAGTTAAAAAAACTGCTCGAGAATACCTTTCGGTTCTAAAAGAGGCCGAGGTTGATTCTTTAATTTTGGGCTGTACTCATTTTCCTTATTTAACTCCTTTGCTGGCTGAAATAATGGGACCGGATGTCACTTTGATTAATCCTGCTCATGAAATGGCAGTTGAAGTAAAAGATACTCTAATAGAAATTAAATTATTAAAAAAAGAGTTGACAGGAACAGCTGAACATAGATTTATAGTTAGTGATCTGAGTCGAATATCAAGACAATTTCTGGAACACGGGAGGCTGTTTTTAGGATTAGAGGCCTTAAATTTTAAAGAAGAAAATATTTTTATTATGAATAAAACTGGGAGGAAAATAAATAATGCGTACTGATGGAAGGAAAATGGATCAATTAAGAGATGTAGAAATAACTAGAAATTATACAAAATATGCTGAAGGATCTGTTTTAGTTGAGACAGGAGATACTATGGTTTTATGTAATGTATCTATAGAGGATAGTGTTCCTTATTTTTTAAGAGGACAGAATAAGGGCTGGTTAACTGCAGAATATTCTTTATTACCCAGAGCAACTCAGGACAGAAATATTAGAGAAGCTGCCAAGAGAAAATTAAGCGGCAGAACTCAGGAAATTCAGCGACTAATAGGCAGAAGTTTAAGAGCAATCATAGATCTTAATAAAATGGGAGAAAGAACAATCTGGGTTGACTGTGATGTTCTGCAGGCAGATGGGGGTACCAGGACAGCTTCAATTACAGGTGCTTATGTTGCTTTAGTAGATGCCATTAATTTTTTGCTGGACGAGGGGAAATTATATGAAAACCCTCTTAAGGGATTTATGGCAGCAACAAGTGTGGGGATTGTTGATGGAACTCCAATGCTGGATCTCTGCTATGAAGAAGATTTTAAAGCTCAGGTTGATATGAATATTGCCATGACTGATAAAGGAGAAATCATTGAAATACAGGGTACAGCTGAAGAACATCCATTCAGCAGAGAAGAACTGGATCGGTTATATGATCTGGCAGAAAAGGGAATTATAGAGCTGATTGAAGAACAGAAACTGGCCCTGGTTGGTGAGTAAAATGGAAAAAATTATTATTGGAAGCAGTAATCAGCATAAGATCGAGGAAATCAAGGCTTTTTTTTCGGATTTAGATTTTGAGTTTAAGGGTCTGAATCCAGAACTTAAACTGCCTGAAGTAGTAGAGGATGGCGAAAGCTATAGAGAAAATGCTCTCAAGAAGGCCAGGCAGCGGGCTGAAGAGTTAAATGAGGTTGTACTTGCTGATGATTCAGGGCTTTCGGTTGATTATTTAGATGGAGCTCCTGGTATTTACTCAGCTCGATTTGGTGGAGAGGATTTAGATGATAGAGAAAAGTATTTAAAAATATTAAAACTTCTAGAAGGTCAGCCCGATTCAAATCGAAAAGCTGCTTTTATTTCTGTTATTGCTCTTGTAGATCCTTTTAGAAATTTAGAAATTACTGTTGAAGGTAAATGTAGAGGAATCATTGCTAGAGAGCCTGCCGGAGAAAATGGTTTTGGCTATGATCCTATTTTTTATCTGCCGGAATATGGGAAGACAATGGCTCAGATTAGCCAGGTAGAAAAGAATAAAATAAGCCACCGGGGACGGGCCCTGCAGAAAATGAAAAGAGAAATAAAAGCAAGCTACACCTAAAAAATAATAGTATTTAATATTTAATTTAATCTAAGGGTATATATATGCCGTTTTTATCTTTGACCGAAAGCGGCATTTACTATATACTATTAATTGTCGTCGCGAAAAAAGCCATTGATTTTTGCGGCACAAAACACGTCGGAGCGTGGCGCAGTTTGGTAGCGCACCTGCTTTGGGAGCAGGGGGTCGAAGGTTCAAATCCTTTCGCTCCGACCATTTTAGATTATAGTAAATTTTTGAGCGGGAGTAGCTCAGTTGGCTAGAGCATCAGCCTTCCAAGCTGAGGGTCGCGAGTTCGAGTCTCGTTTCCCGCTCCATTTTATGCGCCCGTAGCTCAGCCCGGATAGAGCAACGGACTTCTAATCCGTAGGCCACAGGTTCGAATCCTGTCGGGCGCGCCATTTAAAACTCAAAAAACCAAATATGGTGGATGTAGCTCAGTTGGCTAGAGCGCGGGATTGTGGCTCCCGAGGCCGTGGGTTCAAGCCCCATCATCCACCCCATTTAATAACATAAACGCTTATAGTTTCTTATTATAGTCGTTAAAATAGTAAAGCTGGGGAAAGGACCTTAACTCCAAAAACCTTTAATTTAGTTGCGTGTAAGATTAGAATTTTATCTAATCCTATGCTCAACTTTTTTTAGTTTATTTAAGGTAAAAGGAGGAAGGTTAAAGTGATTAAAATATTAAATAAATACCAATTTAATACAACTAATAAAACAAAAAAATAATTATTAGGGCTCTCAAAAAAATTGAGAGCCCTTAAATTCTAAGTATTTAATTCTTTAATTTTTTCCTCATCACCTGCAGCTATGATTTCCCCAATCTTTGACTTAATAGTATTTCCACTGGAGATATTACTCTCATGAAAATCATCTGGTTTTACATAAGGAAATACTCTACAGTTTCTACCCAAAACAATATTTTTTGGAATAGTCGCTCTTTTGCCTATTATATTAATCCCGTTTATTAAAAGCTGAGGCTTAGCTTTGTTTGCAGTATAATCTTCTCCATTACCTATCTGACAATTTTCTTTGATTTCTACTCCTTTATCTATGATTGTTTTGTCAATTATGGAATTACTGCGTATTATACTGTCATTAAAAATGATTGAGTTAGCTACTACCGCTCCTTTTTCAATGTAAACACCTGGACTTATTATCGAATTATTTACCTCACCATTAATAATTGCACCATTTGAAATTATACTGCATCTAACTTTTCCATATTTTCCGAACTTTGCAGGTGGTTTTTCTTTACTTCTGGTATGCAATTTCCATTTTTCACAGTATAGATTTAATTCTGGTAATGATTTTATAAGTTCAAGACTAGTTTCCCAATATGAATCGATTGTCCCGACATCTCTCCAATAGCCGTCATATTTATAAAGATAAACTTCATCATTTTCAATCATTGGTGGAATGATATGATGACCAAAATCAGACTTTATATCAGTACAATTTTTACTTAATTCTTCTAGGAGCTTGTCAGTTTTAAATACATATATACCCATCGATGCTAAATTACTTGGAGGATCATCGGGTTTTTCTAAAAAATTAGTTATTTTCATATCCTCTTGATGATCCAATATACCAAAACGACTGGCATCTTTATAATTTACTGGTTGAGCAGCTATTGTCAGATCTGCATCTTTTTTTCGATGATATTTAATCATTTTGCTATAATCCATTTCATAAACATGGTCGCCTGATAAAATGATGATTTCTTCAGGAGATTTACTTCTAATATAGCTTATATTATTATAAACTGCATGGGCTGTACCTTCATACCAGCCCGTATTACCAGGCTTTCCTCTAAAAGGTTGCAGTATATTTAATCCACCTTCTTTTCTATCAAGATCCCATGGCTTTCCAATACCAATATGTTTATTAAGAGAATGAGGAAGATATTGTGTTAAAACACCAACATTATAGATCCCCGAATTGATGCAGTTGCTTAAAGCAAAATCAATCAGTCTAAACTTACCAGCAAAAGGCACACTCGGCTTAGCCCTATGAGCAGATAAAAGATCCAGTCTGC
>JBKHFK010000201.1:0-3745 GCA_046540295.1 Halanaerobium sp. | reverse complement strand
TCGGTAAAAAGATAAAGGCAGAGGGCTATGGAGTCAGCGGCAGCCACATTTATTCCAATCTAATGCTGCTCAAAAAGGCTGATACTCTGCCTGAACTGAGTATTCGCTCCTTAAAAGAATGGCGGCTCTGGCTGGAATTAAAGCGGCTGAAAGAAGAGATAAGTCTTGATTTAGAAAATAATAACTTAGATCAGATTAGAGAAATTGATGGATTTAAGGTAGGCGCAATTAAAATTAAGCTTAAGCAAAATAGTCTTCAGGCAGAGCTAAAAGATAGACTCTTAGAGTTTTCGTATTCAGAGTTCATTAAAAACCCCAGGGCTTTTTTAAATAAGATAATGGAGCTTTCTTAGAATAACTAAACTAAATCAGCTAACTACTTATGCAAACAGACTGAAGACAAAAGAAGTTTATTATGAATTATATATTTTTATCACCATATTTTCCAAATAATTTTTATAATTTTTGTGCAGCACTTAAAGAACAGGGAGTCAGAGTGATGGGAATTGGTGACTTACCATATGAAGAATTGAGAAGTGAACTTAAGTCTGCCCTGACAGAATATTATAGAGTTGATGATATGGAGGACTATTCTCAGCTTCTCAGGGCCTGTGGATATTTTACCTATAAATATGGGAAGATTGATCGAATTGAATCTCATAATGAATACTGGCTGGAAACAGATGCCAGACTGCGAACAGATTTCAATGTTGAAGGTTTAAAATTAGATGATATTGAAACTATAAAATATAAATCAAAAATGAAAGAAATATATAATAAGGCAGGAATAAGTACAGCCAGAGGTCAGATTGTTAGTAATATTGAGCAAGCAAAAGAGTTAATTAAAGAAGTTGGTTATCCAGTTGTTGTTAAACCTGATAAAGGTGTAGGAGCTGCTGATACTTATAAACTTAAAAACAGGCAGGAACTACTGGATTTTTTTAATAGAAAATCAGATTTTGATTATATAATGGAAGAATTTATTGACGGGAAAATTCAAACCTTTGATGGCTTAACAGATCAAGAAGGGAATATTGTTTTTTCATCATCATTAATTTTTAATCAGGGCATAATGGAGACAGTAAATAAAGGTCTTGATATATCCTGCTATATACCAGGAAAACTGCCTGAAGATATAGTGGAACAGGGCTTAAAAGCTGTTGAAGCTTTTAAAGTCAGGGAAAGATTTTTCCATTTCGAATATTTTAAGTTGGATGATGGGCGGATTGTTGCCCTGGAAGTAAATATCAGGCCTCCTGGAGGCCCAGTACTTGCTATGTTTAATTATGCAAATGATATTGATATTTACAGAAAGTATGCAGAAATGATTACTCAGGCGGAATTTGACAGCAATATAACTAGAAAATATAACTGTTTTTATGTAGGAAGAAAGAATTTAATTAATTATCAACACAGTTTAGAAGATATTTTGAATAATTACGGTGATCTTATAGTTGAGCACGAAGCTGTTTCTCCAATACTGGCAGCTGCTATGGGTGAATATGGTTTTATTTTAAGAACTAAAGAAATTAAAAAGGGTAATGAAGCCGTAGAATATATATTAGCTAAGCTTTAGAAAAGAAATAAATATTGAAAGTAGTGCTGCCCATTTAAAATCAGACAGTCAGACTGATTTATCTTTGACTCATCATGAAAGAAAGAATGGTGATGGTTATCCCTTAGAAATTAAGAGTAAAAAATAAGCAGCAGAAACCTTTAAAATTAAAGGCTCTGCCGCTTAAATGATTTCCAGTTATTTTCACTCTTTAATTAAAAAGAGATTTTTACTAAAAGGAGGGTTTTATTTGACTATTGTTTTTTACTCTGAAATTTCTTCAATAACCTCATCTGTTATATCAGCTACTTCTTCTTTATCTTCAAAATCATCCACTTTATCTGCATCAGAAATATCTTTAACTTCATCAGTTACATCTTCAAACTTTAGATCGTTTACTGCTTCCAGATCTTCATCTAAATATTCTTCAAGAACATGAACATCAACTGTAAGCTCATAGTCCAATTCATCTGCTGCTGCATGTATTTGATCAGCTGTCAGTTCGTCGCCAGTTTCAGACTGTACTTCATAACTATTAACAAGGGCCAGTTCAGTATCATCAGGATCAGGTGATTCTGCAGCAATTAGTGGGGTAACAGTAAAAGCAATTGCAATCACAACAAGTAAGACTGTAACTTTATTAATATTATTTTTAATCATTTTTAATAACCTCCCGGCTCAATTATTGTTTAAAATTAAATATTTATTTATTAATTTTAGCTTTCCAGGCTATCAATAATTTCATCGGTTATATCTTCGACTCCAGAGCTGTCCTTCACTTCTTCTATATCTTCTTTATCTCCAACTACCTCATCAACTTCCTCGGTAACATCTTCACCGGCTAAATTTGAAACTCCGTTAACTTCATCCTCTAAGTACCATTCCAGTGACTGAACATCTACCGAAAGTTCGTAATTCATTTCTTCAGTTAGTGAATGGATCTCTGAAAACATGATTTCTGAATCGACTTCTACAACTTCTGCAACATCTACAACTGCTAGTTCAACATCTTCTGCCTCACTTTGTGCATAAACTGCACTACCGGCTCCAAAAACAAGTGAAATTAAAAGAAAAAGAGTCATTACATAAAGTGTTGATTTTTTCTTCATTTTTTTTATACCTCCAGTTAAAATTATAATACTCAATTTCTTTATTCTGAATTCAGAATAGCACAGATAAATTAGAAAGTTTTTAAAATGAAGTTAAAAGAAGATTAGAATACCCTGCAGTTCATTTACTTAAAATTTAAAAAGGCAGGTAATTTAATATTTGTCTTGAATATTATTAAAGGAGAAGCAGAGAATAGTTTAAAACACACACAGCAGAGATGACTAAATCGAACTTTAAATTTGGAGGGTTTTTGATGAACAAAACTAAACTTTCTAAAACAGTATCCTACATTCTGCGCCATCATCCGGAAGATTTTGATTTGAAACTGGCAGCAGATGCTTCAGTTGAAACAGATAAACTGCTGCAGGCACTGAGAAAGAAATTTAAAAATATCAATAAGGATGACTTAATTCAGCTGGTTAAAAATGATCCCAAAGGCCGCTTCAGCTTTTTAGATGACAGAAAAAGAATCAGAGCCAGCTACGGCCACAGCATTGAGGGAGTTAATCCAGATTACAGTGAGGTTAAGCCACCTGAAATTCTCTATCACGGTACCCGACCTGAGGTTAAGGATAAAATACTAAGCTCCGGCCTGAAGCCGATGGGGCGAAATTATGTCCATTTAAGTCTTGGAATTGATGAAGCTAAAAAGGTAGCTCGGAGGAGAACCGGTGAGCCGGTAATTTTTAAGGTGCAGGCTCTTAAAGCCTACCAGGAGGGGCAGAACTTTTATCAAACTGCAGCAGATATTTTTCTGACAGATCAGCTTAGAGCAGAATATTTATCACTGCTCGAGGAGTAAATTAATTATCCTCTTTCTGCAAGATAAGTTACTAAAAGATTGGATAAGGGAATCAAGAGTGGAAAAAAGGCATAGGCAAAATATTCAATTGTATTTACTCCTAAAACTGCAGTCATCATTAACGCATTAACATTCCAGGGGATTAAGGGTGAAAAGATAAGTCCGGAATTTCCCACCGCTCTTACTATATAATTAATTTTTGGACATATGTCAACAGCTGCCGAAAAAAGTTTTAATTTTTCTTTAATTTGATATAATGAAATTCAGGAAGTGGTTAA
>JBKHFK010000200.1:0-3755 GCA_046540295.1 Halanaerobium sp. | reverse complement strand
TTAATTGAGAATTATTTTCAATGAGGGAAATTAAAAAGCCCTCCTTAATTAAAGGAGAGCCCCACCGTTTATTTATCAGCAGTCATTTTCTTTTTTCAAAATTTGATTATTAAAGCTCTATTTTTTAAATTGAACAGCATTTTCTGCAATTTTAACTATTAATTCAGCAGCAGTCTTCATATTTTCTACCGGAATAAATTCAAAGCGGCCGTGGAAGTTATAGCCGCCGGCAAATAAATTTGGAGTCGGCAGTCCCATGTAGGAAAGTCTGGCTCCATCTGTGCCACCTCTGATCGGTTTGATATCCGGGCTAATTCCCAGCTCCTGCATTGACTTTTCTGCGAGTTTAATGATTTCAAAATGAGGCTCAACCTTCTCTTTCATATTATAATAGCTGTCTTCAATCTTGACTTCTATTCTCTGACCGTACTTCTTATTTAAAAATTCCACCACATCCTGCATTAAGGCTTTCTTTTCTGCAAACTCTTCCTTAGAAAAGTTTCTGATGATGTAGCTCATCTCAGTATAATCAACACTGCCTTCAATTTCAGTTAAGTGATAAAAGCCCTCATAGCCTTCTGTATGTTCCGGAACTTCTGCAGCGGGCAGCATGGAATCCAGTTCCATCGCTATTTTCATTGAATTGACCATCATATTTTTGGCTGTACCCGGGTGAACATTTTTTCCCTGGATTTTTAGATCAGCACTGGCTGCATTAAAGTTTTCATACTGCAGTTCCCCCAGGGGCCCGCCATCTAAGGTATAGGCAAAATCAGCATCAAAAGCTTCTACGTCAAAATGATCTGCTCCTCTACCAATTTCCTCATCCGGTGTAAAGCCAACTTTAATTATTCCGTGCTCAATCTCTGGATTTGAGATTAAATATTCGAGAGCAGTCATTATTTCAGCAATCCCTGCCTTATCATCAGCTCCCAGAAGAGTAGTTCCATCGGTGGTGATCAATTTCTGCCCCTTTAACTCTTTTAAGGCCGGAAATTCTTCCGGACTCAGGCTGTACTGATCGTTTAATTTAATCTCTCCTCCCTTATAATCTACTATCTGGGGATTGGCCACCTTACCATCTAAATCGGGACTGGTATCTAAGTGAGCTATCAAGCCTATAGTTGGAACTTCCTTATCTGTATTAGCAGGCAGTTCTGCGTAAACATATCCATTTTCATCCTGAATTACATTTTTAAGCCCCAGTTCATTTAATTCTTCTACCAGAATTTTGCCCAGCTTGAGCTGTCCTTTTGTGCTCGGGACAGTGTCTGAATCTGAATCAGATTTTGTATCTACTGCTATATATCTTTTAAATCTTGCTATTATTTTATCCATTTATCTATCTCCTTTCTAAATATAATTATTCTGTAAAAATTAATCTATTCCTCTATTAAAGCATAAGCTATCTATTTTTCCCTTAGTTCATTAATATCTTCCTGCAATTTCAGTAACATTTAACCATCTCCTAGTTTTATTTTTTAATAATTAGAGAGATGGACCCCTTAAAATTTTAGCCTATATGCTGAGCTTTAATTTCTGCAATTTCTTCCTCAAGCAGCTGTTTTATTTTAGAACTTGCTGTTTCTCTTTTTTCTAAAATTAATTTTTCCAGTTTTTGATGCCATTCCTCTTCTGCCAGCGGACATTTAAACCGATCAAATCTTGATTTTTTCTTCATCATGGCTGAACCAAAATCTTTATAACCAAATTGATTTCTGGTTACCTCACATCTGCTGCCGCAGACATTACAGTCTACTTCTTCTTTCTCTCCTGGAGTATAATTAAAAACTGTTAAACCAGTAGTATAGGTCATTGAGTTAACTCCTCCTTGAAATTTTATTTAGATTTCATCAAAAAATAAAAAACCCTTCTCAATAAGAGAAGAGCTCATAAAATTCATTAGCTTCTTTCTTATCTTTCAGCACAGCTGCTGCGGAAATTAGCACCTTCCTTTGCGGGGGTTGCTGGATTTCAAAGGGTCCGTTCCCTCCACCACTCTTAATAAGAGTTGATATTAAATTGTAATTATATCCTAACATAAAATATAATTTATAGCAAAAATCTGTCAATTTTTATTATCCTTATGCCTATTTTCAGTTCTATTAACAGCATTATCTTATTCAAAAAATTATCTTTAATTTATGATAACTATTACTCCCAGCAAAACAAAAGCGGTACCAATAGCTTTAGATAATTTATTTTCCGAAGCTCCATTGGCAAAAGCTGCAGCTGTTAAAGCACCTAAAAAAGCAGCAGAACCGCTTAAAATTAGTTCAAAATAGGGAATATGCTGTTCGACAATAAAGTGGCTGACTGAACCAAAAAGAGCGGTAAAGGTCATAATCAAAACCGAAGTTCCGATTGCAATATGAGTTTTATAATCCAATACAAAGGTTAGAATAATTAAAATCATGACTCCACCACCAGCACCAAAAACACCTGTCATTAAACCGATTAAGCTTCCAAATACAACAGAGGCGAGTTTTTCTCTTTCTCTAAAAAATTTTAAATTAAATTTATTTTTAAATTTTTCTACTCGCTGATTTATCGGTTTTCTAATAAATGAAATTCCGGTTAATAAGATTATGATACCGGTCATTCCACCTAAAGCAGTAGAATTCATCCCCCCCGAAATCCAGCTGCCAATAACTGCAGCTGTAACAGCACTAACAGCTATTAAAAGTCCTCCTCTAATATTTATATTCCCGTGCTTTTTATAAGTAAAAGCCGAAACTGAAGAAGCAACTACATCAGTGGCAAGACTAATTCCAATAGCTGAATAAGGATCATAACCTAAAAAAGTCACCAAAAAGGGAGTAACAATTACAACAGCTGAAGCACCAACCAGACCGGTTACTACTCCAGCTCCAAACCCTGCGGTAAGTATAATTAATATTTCTAACATCACAAATACAACTCCTTTTATTTATAATTTATAAATATTATAATATAGAAGGAGTTATGCTACAAGTAAAAAATAACAATTTTAGCAGAAGACATTATCTGATTTTGTAATTGTAGTATATTTACAGCTCTTATTCGGGTTTTAAGTCAAGCCTGATATCTATCCTCTCCTCCAGCCAGCCTAAGATATCATTGATTACAGCTTCTTTTTCTTCCGAATTTAAGATTTCATGGTAGAGTTCAGGATAGGTCTTTAGGCTCTTATCTTCAGAACTGATTAAGTCATAGAATTTTCTTGAACAACCCGGATCAACAATTTTGTCACCCTCACCGTGCAGTATTAAAACCGGATACTGGTACTGATCAAGGTTGGAAACCAGCCAGGGGATTCCAGCATCGATAAAAACTTCCTTCATCAATTTTAAGGTAGTAAATTCTGAAACATAGGGATCTTTTTCGTAGTCATCAACTATATATTCTGACCTCGAAACAAATTTGCCCAGTTCATTGGGAAGCTTCATCTCCGGATTATCCTCAAGACTCAGCTCTTCTAGCTCCTTAAAAGCTGCAAGTTCATTGGTTGCAGCTGCACTTAAGATCTGCCCCTCTAATTTACCCGGATATTTAACTCCATAGCCGGCGGCAATAAAACCACCCATGCTGTGGCCGAGCATGAAGATCGGCAGCTCAGGATTTTCCTCTTTTACCAGCTCAAAAACAGTATCCGCATCATCTAGATAGGTATTAAAATCTTCAATATAGGACTGAACTCCATCAGATCTGCCGTGGCCGCGGTTATCAAAGCGGTAAACTGAAAATCCTTCTCCATTTAATCTACCGGCAAAATA
>JBKHFK010000199.1:0-3770 GCA_046540295.1 Halanaerobium sp. | reverse complement strand
TGAGCAAATTATAGCAGGCAATTGAATTTGCAGATGGAATAGCACTGTCCTCAGTTTTTTTCTGCCGCAGAAAAAGTTCATCATTCTCCTCAGCAGTAAAATAAAAACCGCCTAATTTTGGATCCCAGAATCGATCAATCATTTTCTTAATTATTTTTTCTGCCTTAATTAAATATTCATTCTTTAATGTCGTCTGGTATAACTCCACCAGCCCCCAGAGTAAAAATGCATAATCATTGAGATTATCAACTTCAGAGTATTTTCCCTGATGATAGCTGTGGATTAAATTGCCCTCCTGGTCCCGCAGATTATCAAAAATAAAATTAACTGTTTTTTCGGCTAAGGTAGTATATTCCTGTTTATCTGTTACGAATCCTGCCTTTGCCAGGGCAGCAGCTGTCAGCCCATTCCAGTCAGTTAATATTTTTTTGTCTTTAGCCGGCCTGATCCTCTTTTTTCTGGCTGCAAAAAGCTTGGCCTTAATTTCCGGTATTTCAGCAAAATCTTCTTCCTTTTTAAGTCTTAAAGTTATCTGATTCTGCTTTTCTATTTTAAACACCTGCCGAAATTGCTGATATTCCTCATCAGAAAGGATATCTGTCAGCTCTTTTTTAGTCCAGAAGTAAAATTTACCTTCAACTCCCTCACTGTCGGCATCTTCTGCCGAATAAAAACAGCCATTTTTATCTCTCATCTCTCTTTTTAGATAAGAAGCTGTTTTCTCAATTGTATCTAAATAAATATCTTTTTTGGTGATCTGATAGCTTTCCACATAGCTGTAAATTAACAATGCCTGATCATATAGCATCTTTTCAAAATGAGGCAGTTCCCATTTGCGGTCAGTTGCATAGCGGTGAAAACCTCCGCCTAGCTGATCAAATATGCCGCCAGTCCGCATTGCTGCCAGGCTTTTTTCGGTCATTTCCAGGTATTTAGCTTCAGAACTCTGATTCCACTGTTCCATTAAAAAGATCAAATATTGAGACATTGGAAATTTGGGTTGCTGACCAAAACCACCATATTTATCATCGTAAATTTTACTTAAACTATTTAGTGCTTCAGTTATTATTTCCTGATTAAGATTAACAGCCTGAGCACTGTTATTCTGATCTTTTTGAAGATGCTTAATCACATTTTTAGAATGATTTAAAAGTTCTTTTCTCTCATTAATCCAGAGATCATAAATCTGAGGTAATAAACTCAAAAGTCCCCTGCGGCCATGGCTGTCATTTTTTGGAATATATGTTGCCGCATAAAATGGCTTTTTGTCAGCAGTCATAAAAATACTCAGCGGCCAGCCTCCACTGCCGGTCATTGCTCTGCAGACATCCATATAGACCTGATCGATATCCGGTCTTTCTTCTCTATCTACTTTTACTGCCACAAAATATTTATTTATCATTTTTGCTGTTTCTTGATCAGTAAATGATTCTTTTTCCATTACATGACACCAGTGACAGGTAGAATATCCAATTGATAAAAAAATAGGAACATCCCTTCTTTCTGCTTCCTTAAAAGCCTCTTTATCCCATGGATACCAGTCAACTGGATTATCGGCATGCTGCTGTAAATATGGGCTTGTTTCATCTTTGAGATGATTAAATGATTTTTTATTCATCAGCATTACTCCTCAATTTCTCATCATTTCAATAAATTCTTCCACCAGTGCTGGATCAAATTGACTGCCAGCACTATTTTTTATTTCTGCCAGGGCTTCTTTTTTTGAAATAGCTTCTCCATAAGGACGATTGTGGGTCATAACCTCATAGGCGTCAATAATTGAAATAATTCTGGCCAGATAGGGTATATCTTCTCCACTTAAAGCTCGAGGATATCCGCTGCCATCCCAATTTTCATGGTGGGCATAAATTTCATCAGCAATTACAGCAAATTCTTCTGAAGAGATTGCTATTTTATAACCTTTTTCTGAATGTCCCTGCAGAAGCTGCCATTCTTCTTTTGTTAATTGATCTTTTTTATTTAAAATCTTCTCACTAATATTAGCCTTACCTATATCATGAAAATTAGCTAATAGAGATAATCTATTTAGTTCAGAAATGGAAAGATCTAATTTCTCTCCAAAATCAAGAGCTAAATTGGACATTCTTGCTGCGTGTTCTTTTGTTTCGGGGCTTTTAGCATCTAAAATATTAAGCAGCCCCTGGACAATTTTTCTTTTGCTGTTCCTGCTTTCTGACAGTTTATTTTGATACATCTGATTATCTGCTTTTCTCAGTACCTCATTTATATCTTCTGCTAAATCATTTTTAATAGCTCCACCAATCGCTAAAGAAAGAGGTATCTTTTTATTAGTATTTATAAGTTGAATTTTTTCTTTAATTCTTTTAATAATTTTTTCTAATTCTTCCCTGGCAGTCTCAGGCATCAAAACGGCAAATTCATCTCCACCATGACGAGCAATAATATCTTCTTCTCTTAAAGTTTCTTTTAAGATTTCCGCAGTTTTTACTAAAAGCTCATCACCTTTAGCATGGCCAAAGCTGTCATTAATAATCTTTAAACCATTCAAATCAGCCATTATAATACTTAAAGGGAGCTGTCTTTTTGTATTTAACCTCTGCATTTCCTCTTCAAAAAATCTGCGGTTATATAAATTGGTCAGGCTGTCATAAAAAGATTTATACTCCAGTTCTTTTTCGTAGTAAAGTTTTTCTAAAGCTGCTTTAGTGCTTGCAATAAGAATCTCGGCCAGTTCTAAATCTCTCCAATTAAAACTGTTTTTTTCAGCTGCTATTACCTGAAAAACACCAATATCCTGCATGGGAACAGTTATTCCTGATTTATATTCTCTATCTAGTGGTTTTGCCTCAGGATCCTTTTCTGTGTCTAAAGTAAGATTGCTTTCATTATTTTTAAATGCTTTACCAATCATTCCATATTCCAGCGGTAGAGTTTCGGCATCAATTTTCTCAGAAGCAGCAGTTAAAACAAATTTATTGTCCTTAAGCAGGCCGATATAGGATAAATCAAAATCTAATATTTCTCCGGCTTTTGCAATAGTTTGCTGACAGATTTCCTTTTCATTATCGAGTTCTTGAAACTCAATTGCCACTTTATTTAGCTCTTTTATAATCTGCTCATATCTTTTTTGTTTAGAAATATCAATATGGAGACCCAGCATTTTATGTGGTTGACCATCATCCTTCCAGGAAATCACTTTACCCTTATCTAATATCCAGACCCAGTGCCCTTCTTTATGCTTCATTCTCATTTCACTACTGTAAAAATCCAGATTACCATTAAAATATTTTTCCAATTCTTTTTTGCTATTTTGCAGATCAACTGGATGAGTCAAATCCTCCCAGGTTTCAACAGTTGTTGGCTCAAGTTCTTCCAATTCATAGCCGATCATTTCTGCCCATTTTTTATTGAAAACAGTTTTTCCTGTTTCTATATTCCATTCCCAGATTCCTGTGTTAGTTCCTTCCATAATCCAGTCTAATTTTTTTTTCTGTTTTTTTATTTTAAATTCATTCTTTTTTCTTTTTGTTATGTCCCTTGCGGCAGCATAAAAATATTTTTTGGTCGCTTTTGAATTCCATTCAAGATAGTGGTAGTCACCTTTTTCATCTTCAAATCTATTAACAAATTTAGTTATTTTTTTATTGGCTTTTAATTGTTCAATTACTTTCCAGGTGAGCTTTATATCATCAGGATGAAGAAAATCTAAAAAATTCATCCCTTCTAATTCAGCCTTAGAATATCCAAGTAAGTCTTCCCAGGCACTATTAACCTTAACAAAGTCGCCT
>JBKHFK010000198.1:0-3774 GCA_046540295.1 Halanaerobium sp. | reverse complement strand
GTTATGAAAATATCGATTATATTTCTCTCCATCAGTATTTCCGCAATGATGAGGATGATATTAAAAATTTCCTGGCTCAGACAGAAAGTCTTGATGATTTTATAAATTCTGTGGTATCTATTTGTGATTATGTAAAAGCAAAGAAAAACAGTGATAAAAAAATAAACCTTTCCTTTGATGAGTGGAATGTCTGGTATCACTCTGATGAGGCAGATAAGAAAAGAGAACCCTGGCAGGTTGCCCCTCCACAGCTGGAAGATATCTATAATTTTGAAGATGCCTTAGTTGTGGGATTAACCTTAATCACACTGCTCAAACATGCAGATCGTGTTAAAATTGCCAATCAGGCTCAGCTGGTAAATGTAATTGCTCCAATTATGACCAGTGAAGACGGAGGTGCCTGGAGGCAGACTATTTTTTATCCTTATTATCATGCTTCTAAATTTGGAAGAGGTACTGTTTTAGAAAGCAGAGTATCTTCTCCCACTTATGACAGTAAGGATTTTAAGGATGTTGAGCTTTTAGATCAGGTAACTGTTTTTAATCAAGAAAAAGATGAGCTTACTATCTTTGCTGTTAATAGAGATACTGAGTCCAGTTTAGAATTAGAAAGTGAATTAAATGGATTTGATGATTATCAGGTTCTGGAACATATTATTTTAGAAAACGATGATTTAAAGGCGGTAAATACTGAAGACAATCCGGATAATGTTAAGCCTCATAAAAATGGTAATGCAGAAATTAATAGCAAAAAATTAAAAGCTGAACTACCTGCACTTTCCTGGAATGTTATAAGATTATCTAAATAAATAATAAAATTTAAAAGGTTATCAGCCCTTAATATAGAAATAAATAATTAAGAACTTAATTTAAACTATAAATCATTGGCTGTTGACCTTTTTATTATTTAATTTTCAGGGAGGTAGTTTTATGACTAATAAATTATTTGATCTAAATATAAAACTAAAAGGCGATTTAAAGGCACATGATCCGGCACTGGTTAAGGAAAATGATAAATGGTGGTTATTTCATACCGGTAAGGGAGTAGGAGTTAAATCTTCTGCGGACTTAAAAAACTGGAAAAAAGAAGAAAGTATTTTAGATAAACCACTGATCTGGTGGAGTGATTATGTAGAAAATTTTGATAGAGAAAATGATGTTTGGGCTCCCGATCTGGAGTATTTTAATGGAAGATGGTGGCTCTATTATTCTGTTTCAGAATTTGGAACCAATAATTCGCTTATTGGTCTGCTTTCTGCTGACAGTATTGAAGAGGGAAACTGGAAAGATGAAGGGCTGGTTATAACTTCGGCTGCTGGAAAAGAATATAATACAATTGATCCCAATTTATTTATAGATCCTGAAGGAAAACCATGGCTTGTTTTTGGTTCCTGGTTTGATGGAATAAAATTGGTTAAAATTGACAGCAAAACAATGAAAACTAAAGGTGAGATATATTCACTGGCCAGACGCAGTGTTCACGGCCGAGCAGCAGGAGTAGAGGCCCCAAGCTTAACTTACAGAGATGGCTATTATTATCTCTTTACTTCAATTGATCACTGCTGTCGCGGAAGAAAAAGTGATTATAAAATAGCTTATGGAAGATCTAAAAATATCAAAGGTCCTTATGTTGATAAAAATAATTTAAGTTTATTAAATGGTGGCGGAACTATTTTAACAGCTGGAGATGAAAAATATATTGGTCATGGAGGCCAGGATCTCTATAATAATTCTCAGCTGGTTCACCATGCTTATCACAGAAAAAATGGGGAATATAGATTTTTTATCAAAAAATTGGACTGGAAAGATGGCTGGCCGACTCTAAATTATAAGGATCAATATTTTAAAGGCTTTTATAAGCTTAAAAGTTCTGCTGTGAATAAAGTTGCTGCAGTTTCTGAAGCTAAAACCGAAGCCAGAACAAAGATTATAGTTGAAAAAGATACAAATAGACTCAGTCAGCAGTGGTTAATTTATCCTATTGATAGTAAATACTATCGACTGGAAAATAGAAACAGCCTCTTATATGCTGAAGTTAAAGATGCTCAGCATACAGAAAATGCTCGGATAGGGCAGTGGAGCCATTCCGCTCACCCCTGTCAGCAGTGGCAGATAGTTTCGATTTCTGAGAATGAATATAAACTGGTTAATCAATACAGCAAAAAAGCTTTAACTGTTAATCAAAATAATGAATTAATTCAGCAGACATATACCGGTAAAAAGGAACAGCACTGGCAGTTTGAATGGTTAGAAAATGAATAATTAATTTGGGAGGATATTTAAATGAATGTTTTGAAGATAAATATTGAAGAAAAAAAAGAAAAAATTAACAAAAATATTTACGGACATTTTGCAGAACATCTAGGTAGATGTATTTACGAAGGTTTCTGGGTTGGCGAAGATTCGAAGATTCCTAATCAGAATGGAATTAGAACAGATGTAGTGGAAGCACTGAAAGCGATTAATATTCCGGTTTTAAGATGGCCGGGAGGCTGTTTTGCTGATGAGTATCACTGGAAAGATGGTGTTGGACCCAGAGAAGAAAGAGCAACTATTGTTAATACTCACTGGGGTAATGTAACAGAAAATAATCATTTTGGAACTCACGAATTTATGGAGTTATGTAATCTGCTTGATGCTGAGCCTTATATTTCAGGTAATGTAGGCAGTGGGACTATTAGAGAAATGCAGGAATGGGTTGATTACATAACACATGATGGGGAATCTCCTATGTCTGACTGGAGAAAAGAAAATGGGAGAGATAAGCCCTGGCATTTAAAATATTTTGGAGTTGGTAATGAAAACTGGGGCTGTGGGGGAAATATGAGACCTGAGTATTATGCCGACCAGTACCGCAATTATCAAACTTATGTCCGTGACCATGGTGATAATGAAATTTTCAAAATTGCCTGTGGAGCCAATGTAGATGACTATAACTGGACAGAAGTGCTGATGAAAAATGCTGCCCAACAGATGGATGGCTTAAGCCTTCATTATTACACAGTTCCAGGTGATTTCTGGGAGGGGAAGGGTTCTGCAACTGATTTTGAAGAAGATGAGTGGTTTATAACTTTAAAGAAAGCTCTTAAAATGGATGAACTGATTAATAAACACGGAACAATTATGGATCAGTATGACCCTGAAAAAGAAATTGCGATGATAGTTGATGAATGGGGTGCCTGGTATGATGTTGAACCCGGTACAAACCCCGGTTTTTTATATCAGCAAAACACCTTAAGAGATGCTCTGATTGCAGGAGTAACCTTAAATATTTTTAATCAGCATGCTGACCGGGTTAAAATGGCCAATATAGCTCAGACAAATAATGTGCTGCAGGCTATGATTTTAACTGATCAAGAAGATATGATCTTAACTCCAAGTTACCATGTTTTTGAAATGTATAAAGTTCATCAGGACGCAGAACTGCTCCACTTTGAGCTGGAGAGTGAAAATTATAAATTTGAAGGTCAGGAAATCCCGGCTTTAAATGCCTCTGCTTCCATAAATGAGAAGGGAGAAATTAATATTACTGTTTGTAATTTAGATCCAAATCAGGAAATTGAATTAAAAACAAATTTACTTGCAGATAAGTTAGCTCTATCTCAGCTAAAAGCAAGAGTTCTGACTGCAGATAAATTAAATGCTCACAATAGTTTTGAAAACCCTGATAATTTAAAGCCTGAGGAATTTAAGTCAGTAGAATTAAGCGGCAATCAGCTTAATGCTAAACTGCCGGCAGCTTCTGTAACTTTAATTACTTTAAATTAGGTGGAG
>JBKHFK010000197.1:0-3785 GCA_046540295.1 Halanaerobium sp. | reverse complement strand
TTTTTCCCTGTAGGAGAGGTAAATGGAAGTCATGGAGTTTATCGCCCGGGTGGAACAGCTTTAAATTCAGGTCAGGTGGGAAGCACCAGGGCTGCACAGTATATTTGCGCCCGCTATCAGCAAAAACCTGCAGATTTAAATGAGTTTAAAGCCCAATCTGCTTCTCAGATCAAAAAGAAATTAGAACTAGGTCAGAAATTTGTCCGCTCAATTAAAAAAGATGAGCCAAATGTAATTAAGATTCGTAAAAAATTAGGAGAGAGGATGAGTCGAGCTGGAGCTCATATCCGGAAGCTGGACTCAATCGAAACTGCTCTTAAAGAAACAGAGTCTGAACTCAAGCAGCTGGGAGAAATCAGTTCTTTAAATTCTGTTAATGATTTAAGTCTGGCCTTTCAAAATTATGACTTACTTTTAGCCCAGTTAGTTTATTTAACTGCCTTTAAGGATTATATTGAGCTTGGGGGTAAAAGCCGCGGCTCTTATCTGGTTCAGGATGAAGCGGGAGAGCTGCCTTTAGCAGGCTTAAGCGAAGATTTTAGATTTAGTCTGGAAGCAGGTGACTTAAGTAATAAGATTCAGCGGATTAAATATAAAGGGGATCATTTTGAATTCAGCTGGCAGGATGTAAAGACTATTCCGGAAAATGATAACTGGTTTGAAACTGTCTGGAATAAATATCTTAAAGATCAGGTGATAAAATAATTATAATCAAGCAGGAAGACCTTTAAAGCCGGACTTTCTGCTTTTTGGTATTTGATATCAAAATAAGTAGAAAAGATCCTTGAGATAACAATAAATGTCACTAGCATTGCATAAAAATATTTAAGCATTGTCAAATTTAAGTTATTGAGAAACTATACTATCTACAGAATATTCAGTCACACCCTTATCCTTTTTTAAGAAAAAGAGATAACAGAGTATTAAGAGATAGTCTTTATCCACATTTTACCATAATATATTTATTCTTTTTACAGAACTACTGGATTGAATTCTGTTGAGTATAAAAGCTCTGTATCTCCTGCCATCACCTGCCTTTCGGTTAGATGATAGATTTTTTCGTAATCTATCACCCTGCGACCTTTAGAAGTGCGTGATGGTGGACGATTTATCTTTTTGATAAAAGCTTTTAAACTCTCAAACTTACAGGCTCTAAAATACTTGAGTACTTTGAATAAGCTCTTATCTGTATTGGCTTCTCTTTTTAAAAGAGTAAGCAATACAAAGCTGATTAAAGCAGTAAATATCTGTGATTTAACAGCGTTTTCACTGTGTCCATAAAAGACTTTAACATGCAGATGCTGTTTAATCCACTTAAAGAATATCTCTATCTGCCAGCGATCTCTGTAGTATCTGCTGATTAATGCTGCAGAATGTTTAAAGTCATTTGTAATTAACCGAACTGTACTGCCAGGGTTTTCTCTGTCAGGTATTTCTAAGATTCTTAAGATGTTATTCATCTGTTTATCCTGCTTTTTGTCACCTAAGAAAACAGTTGAATCTTTAACTTTCTGATCATTAATAATTACAGTTTCAGATTTTAGAACTTTAATCTTAGCGTTACTCTTAAGCCTTGATAAAAAGAGAATATCAGCATCACAGTAATCATCAAACTTTTGATAGTCAACATAGGCTCTATCAAAGACATGGAGAGTATCTTCATCCTGAACAATGAGATTATCCATTTTAGTTTTATCTGCACCTTTAGCAGTTGTAATTTCAACTTTATCAGGCATAATATCTCCATCATAAATGATGCGAGTATGTATTTTAATTCCTGCTTTGGTTGATCTAAAATCAGCCCAGGGATAATTACTTAAAGCCATAGAGATAGTTGAAGCATCAATTATATTTAACTGACCAAGATTGTTTCTATAGAAGTTGGAACCTCTTTTAGCAAGAGCCTCGAGTTTAATCTGATCAAATATTTTTTCAAAGATTACTGGTGGAATATCTCTTAATTTTCTTGAAAGCTGAGAAGCACTGATAGAATCCAGACCAGTTTCTTTTTTAAGATCAGATTTATTACTGACATCAATACTTAAACTGTCAAGAGAGCTGACAGATTCAAGCTGACCGTAGATTAAAATTAAAAATAATCTTATTGTTGTAAGCTTTTTAGTATATTTATCCAGTTCAAGTTCAGTAACAATTTTCGAGAATAAATTAAAATTTATTGAAACAAGTAGTTGATTAAATGTGGTTTCTGTGATATCTTTGTCCATAGTGTATGCTCCTTATTTTTTGGGATTTGGACAAAGACTATCCTAATCCCAATTATAAGGAGTTTTTCTATTTTAAGCAAGTATTTTCGCTGAAAATAGAACTTGACTTTTCTTAAATATTTTTATGCAATGCTAGTGATATTGATAATAAATATAACTAAATTTTTAACCCGAGGAGGGAGCTTATGCACAAGCTGGCCAGAAAACTTGAATCTGAGCTTAAAGAAAATATAGATAATTTTTTAACAAATGATGCGAATATTAAGCTGGCCTATATTTTTGGCTCCCACGGCACTAAATATCAGAGACAAGATAGTGATCTTGATCTGGCAGTGCTTTTTGATAATCCTCCGGAGATGCTCAAGCAGCTGGAGCTGGCAGCTCGTCTTGAATTGAAGTTAAAAAAATATATGATTGATTTAATAAATTTAAATAATGCTGAAATGTCTTTTAAACAGGAAGTAGTTACAAATGGAGATTTAATCTACAGCAGAGATGAAATTGAAACTGCTGAGTTTAAGGAAGAAGTCTTAAAGTTTGGTCCTGATGCTGGAGAATTTAAATATAAATTTCGGGAAGAATATATCACAGCAATTAAAGAGAAAAAATCAGAAATAGATTATAATAGAATAGCAGAAAAAATAAAATTCATCAGAAAGAATTTAAAAAAATTAAAAGAGTTGTCTGAACTTAAAAAAGAAATTTTTTTAAATGATTACAGAAATTATGATACTGCTAAATATAATTTGCAGGCAGCTGTAGAAGCAGTGCTGGATATAGCAGCACATATTATTGCGCGAGAAGACCTTGGAAGTCCTGATACAGGTGCTGATTCTTTTAGAATACTTGCCGAAGCAGGAATTATCGAGGGGGATATGCTGTTAAAGCTTGTTAAAATGACTAAATTTAGAAATAGAATTGTGCATCTCTATGATCAAATTGATGAGGAATTCATTTATCAAATTATTAATAATAACCTGGAAGATATAGAGAAATATGTTGATCTAATTGTCAATAGATATTTCTAATTTGCTTCTAATATTCTTTTAAAGTATTTTTAATCAGCAGCTGCTATTATATAATTAAGCTAAAAGAAATAAAGTTTATCCCCTTTTTAAAGCTGCTGCAGAGAGCAGCTATAACATAAATTAAAAGTACTAGATACTTTTCTCCTTGTTTTTACCGCCCTTTTCCCGGGGCGGTTTTTTAGTTTATTACTCGCATTTTAAATGGTATAATACTCATAGACAACAAATAATACCTATAGTCTTTATTTTAAACCTAAAAAAGGGAAAAGTTAAAAAATTAGCTTTTGATTTCAAGTTCTGCTATTTCTCATTTTTCAGGATCAAAGCTAACTGAAATATATGTGCAGCTTTTTTCTACTTCATATTTTTCCTGCAACCGGGTAATCACTTCCGGACTTTCACTGTAGTTGAAGGGAAGTTTGTTTATCCAGCAGTGAATTAAATAAGAAATTTTATTTATAATTTTAAGATCAGATGGTATAATATATGTAGAGTTAAATTCTGACTACAGAGGGAGATAAATTATGAATCT
>JBKHFK010000196.1:0-3801 GCA_046540295.1 Halanaerobium sp. | reverse complement strand
ACAATTGGTAAAGAAAAGTATAAAGAAGTTGAGGCAGAGGCTAAAGAAATACTGATGGAAAGTGAAGAATTAAAAAAAGAAATGCTTTTAATGATCGACCAGGACAGTAAAATTTTATCTGATATTCTTGACAGCTATAAAGCAGGAGATCAGGAAAAAGTTCATTCGGTCTGTCAGGATGCGGTCGAATTTTCAATGGATATGACCAAAAAAGCGGTTAGACTTATGCGGTTAAGCTTAGAAATTAGTGAAATCGGAAATCGGATGCTGGCCAGTGATTTTGAAGTAGCAGCCTACATAGGAGACGCAGCAGTTGGGAGTGCAGTTGCCAATGTTAAAATCAATCTTAAAAGCTTAGATAATGAAGAATATAAGAAAAATATACAAAAAGAATACTCAAAACTTAAAGAAGAAAGTTCTCGACTTAAAGAAGAAATAATCGAACTTGCAAATTAAGTATCTTTTTTAGCATCTTAACTTATAATTAAATCAACAAAAGGAAGTGACAAAATGAAGGAATTAAGCGGCAAAAAACTTGCTGCAGAAATAAAAGCTGCCCTAATTAAAGAAGTAAAGGAACTAAAAACTGAAACCGGTGCTGCACCACATTTAATTGTACTGCAGTATGGAAAAGATGCTGCCAGTAAAGCTTATGCAGATAGAATAGAAAAAAATTGTAAAGCAATTGGAATTGAATTTGAATATCACCAGTTTGTTGATCAGCCGGAAGAATTTAAAGCTCGTCTAAAGGAAGCAAATGAAGATGATCAGATTACATCAATTATGGTTCAGCAGCCCCTTCCTGCTGAATTGAAGGACAGTCTGGAAATGATAAATCCTCAAAAAGATATAGAAGGTATCACCTCAGCTTCTCTGGGAAAACTTTTTGTGGGCCTGGAAACCCTAAATCCAGCCACAGCTGAAGCATGTATGGAGATTCTGGATTACTACGATATTACTATCAAGGGTCAGCGGGCTGTAGTAGTCGGTAGAAGCAACATTGTTGGTAAACCGGTCTCAATTTTATTACAGCAAAAACACGCGACAGTAACAATGTGCCATTCCCGCACCAGAGATTTAGAGTGGGAGTTAAAAAATGCTGATATTGTTGTAGCAGCAGTCGGGAGAGCAGAAATGATTAAAGGCGAAATGCTGAATGAAAATTCTATAGTCATCGATGTAGGAACAAATTTTATTGATGGAAAGCTCCTTGGAGATATTGATTTTGATTCTGCAGCTGAAAAAGTAAAAGCAATCACACCTGTTCCGGGTGGGGTGGGAACTGTTACCAATCAAGTTTTGATGCGGAATATAGTTAAATCTTTTAAAAATCTACATAAAATAAATTAAACATTTAAAAAGGCCCTTCTCTTAAAAATTTTGAGAAGGGCCTTTTTCTATCCTTAAATCTCCTGATAACTATCAATTAAATTAGAACAGAGTTTAAATGATAGTTTAATTAATTGTTTGTTATTTATTATCTTTACTCAGTAATTAACTCTAAGGGTACTGCAGTAAATTCGTCAACTTCTTCATTATCTTATTTACTCCTTTCTGCAAGGAATTCATTTAACTCATTTTTATCTGGAATTGAGCTCTGAGCTCCTCTTCTGGTTACTGAATAAGCTGCAGCCCGGACAGCAAATTTTAAAGCTTTTTCCAGATTATTTTCTGCAATTAAGCTGGCTGCAAATGCTCCGGCAAAAACATCACCGGCTGCTGTAGTATCAACTGCTTTTACTTTTAATGTTTCAAGATGGAGCTCTTTATTTTGACTGTAAAAGTTGATTCCTTTTTCTCCTTCAGTAACTATAATGTTTTTCACACCAATTTTAAGTAATTCTTCAATTTTTTCTGCCCTGCTTTTATTTTCAGCTTCAGCCAGCAGTAAATCTAACTCACCTTCATTTGGCAGCAGATAATCTATTTTTGCTAAAATGTGCTCGGACAGTTTCTGTGCCGGAGCAGGATCCAGAATGATCTCTGTCTTATTTTTTGAAGCAACTTCCACAATCTTTTCAATGGTATTAAGCGGGATTTCCAGCTGCAGGAGTATAATTTCTGCTTCAGCTATTTTACTTTCTATTTGTTCTATCCTGGCTGGATCAAGTTCATAATTTGCTCCTGGAGAAACAATGATCCTGTTATTTCCATTCTTATCAACCGTAATCACTGCAACACCTGTACTTACTCCTTCAATTTCAAAAATACTATCAATTTCAGCACCACCACTTTTTAAACTTGATTTCAACCGGGGAGCAAAACTGTCATCTCCACAGGCTCCAATAAATTCAACCTGATCTCCCAGTTTGGCTGCAGCCAGTGCCTGATTGGCACCTTTTCCACCAGGAATCTGTTCAAACTTGCCGCCGATTAAAGTTTCTCCTTCTTCAGGATAGCGCTCTGTTTCGACAACCAAATCCATATTCATACTTCCAATAACAAGTATTTTGGCCAATTAATTTCACCTGCTTTCTATTTTATACTAAAATTAGATAATAATTAATTTAAACTGATTCTCTAATAATTAAATTGGTTTTTAAAATCTGATCGTCAATTTTTATTTGCTGATTGTTGATCATTTTTAAAAGAACTGTAACAGCACGCTCTCCCATGCTGTATTTTGGCTGACGCATTGTAGTCAATTCCGGTCTCAAAAGAGAGGCAATATCAATATCATCATGACCGGCAACTGCAATGTCATCAGGGATTTTTAAATCAGCTGCAAATAAAGCCTTATAGACTCCTGCTGCACTTAAGTCATTTGCTGCAAAAACTGCTGATGGTCTGTCTTTAAGCTTAAGCAGTTCCTGCATTGCTTCAAAACCAGAATGCTGGGTGTAATCTCCTTCAATTATATAATTATCATTAATTCCAACTTCATAATCTTTGAGTGCTTTTTTATAACCTTCCAGCCGCTCTCGGGCAGTGGTGGTATTTAAATCTCCACTGATATGAGCAATTTTGCGGTGGCCTTTTTTGAGCATGTATTCTACCAGCTGATAGGCAGAATTTTTGTTGTCAATACTGACCAGGGGATATGAATCACTGAGTACAGATCTATCAATCTGAACCACGGGATAATTGGTGGCCTTTAATTCTTTAAGTATTTCTTCATTTCCCAAAGATAAAGAAACAATTAGACCATCTACCTGTTTACTTTTAAATAATTCCACTGCTTTTTTTTCCCGCTCCAGGTGATTGTCAGTATTAAAAAATATAACTGAGTAACCGAGCTTTTGAGCTTTATCTTCAATCGCTCTTGCTACCTGAGGGACAAAAGGGTTACTGATATCAGGAATAATCAGTCCAATGGTGTGAGTTTTCTGCATCACAAGCCCCCGGGCTACACTGTTGGGATTATAATTCATCTCATCTATTATTTTTAGAATTTTAGCTCTGGTATCATCACCAACATCAGGTTTGTTATTTAAAACCCTGGAGACTGTGGTAACAGATACATCTGCCTCTCTTGCTATATCTTTAATTGTAACTTTCATAGTTATCACCTGATTAATTAATAAATTGGTAAAAATTTTATTGAGCTTAATCTTAAATTAAAATAACTTTAAGAAATTTCGTTAACGTTTCCGTTAACGTTTACATTTGTGATTATAAAATATTCTGAAAAATAATGCAAGTAATAAATATTTTATTTTTAGTTATGATTAGACTTGATTCCTGATTATCTCTTTCTAATGTGCTAATATTCAATCTAATTAATTAATAGACTGTTTTTCACAAAAATTATTAACTAAAACTATTTCTTAAAAATTTTTTTAGAAAGAAAAAACTCCCCGG
>JBKHFK010000195.1:0-3846 GCA_046540295.1 Halanaerobium sp. | reverse complement strand
TGAAGATGATAAGGATGATTTTTTGGACTAAATATTCTTTGAATGCTTTTTGACTATTCATCATAAAAATATGATATAATAGATCTGAGGTGAGCATTATGACTAAATATCAAAGAGCTGCTGATCTGATTAAAAATTCAAATCATACAACAGTATTTACCGGTGCCGGTGTTTCTGTCGAAAGTGGAGTTCCACCTTTTAGAGGGGAAAAAGGACTCTGGAATAAATATGATCCTATAATTTTAGATCTTAAAAATTTTTATAAAAACCCTGAGCAGAGCTGGATAACTATTAAAGAAATTTTTTATGACTATTTTGGTAAAGCCGAGCCCAATGAAGCTCATCGGGTTATTGCCCACCTGGAAGCTGACGGTTATATTCAGGCTGTTATTACTCAGAATATAGATAATTTGCATCAGAAAGCCGGAAGTAAAAATGTATTTGAATTTCATGGTAATTCCAGAGAACTTATCTGTACAGAATGTGGAACTAAATATCCAGTAACAGAAGAGATATTATCTGAACTGCCTCCAAAATGCAAAAAATGTGGAGAAATATTAAAACCTGATTTTGTCTTTTTTGGAGAAGCAATCCCAGAAGAGGCAGAAAAACTTTCTTTTGAAGAAGCGGAAAAAGCTGAGCTGTTTATTGTTATTGGCACAACCGGTGAGGTTCAGCCGGCCTCTTTAATCCCGGTAGTTGCCAGAAGTAAGGGTGCTAAAATACTTGAAATAAATATTAAAAAGTCAAATTTCACTGATGATATTACCGACTTATTTATTAAGGAAAAAGCAAGTCTGGCGATGAAAAAAATTGAAGCAGAATTATATAATTAAGATAAAATCCTCAGCTTTATGGCTGGGGATTTTCTTTATATTTTGCAATATAGGGTAAATTTCTATATTTCTCCTGATAATCGAGGCCATAGCCCACCACAAAATTATCTTCAATTTCAAAACCAATATACTGAACAGGTAGATCCAGCAATTTATCATCAGTAATATGCAGCAGGGTACAGATGCTGATATTTTTTGGGCTCCGTGAACCTAGATTTTTAAGCAGATAGCTGTGGGTTAAACCGGTTCTAATTATATTTTCAATGATCAGGACTTCCCTGCCGGCGATACTGAATTCTAAATCTCTGGTTACTCTTATGATTCCAGAGTTGTCCTGATCAGCATAATGATTTAACTCCAGAAAATCAAGTTTAACCGGGAAGTTAAGTTTGCGGCTTAAATCGGTCATAAAATAGAGTGAGCTTTTTAAAATGCTGACTAAAATAACTTCCTGATCTTTAAAATTTTGATTAAGTTGTGCTGCCAGTTCCTCAATTCTGGCTTCAATTTCTTTTTCTGTAATAATGACTTCACCTAAATTTTTATCCATTTATTCTTCACTCCTATCCAATTCAAACTTTTCTGCCAGCTGTTCAAAATCTTTTTTATAAACAATCTTTATTTTTATATGGGGATAGAGTTCCTGCAGCATTCTTACTTTCTTGTTTTTTTCAGTAGTATATTTTCTTTTCATTGTAGTTAACTCAACATAGGTGTCGTGTTCTGTCAGATAAAAATCCGGCCTAAAGGCCATAATAACATTACCTTCTGGATCCCATTCAAGAGGAAATTCGCTGGGCTCATATTCCCATTTGATTTGATGCATATCAAGAATTTTAGCAAATTCTTTTTCACTTTCATGGCCAAATTTTCTCTGGCTTTGACTTTCAATCTTCTTTTTCTTGTCTTTTCCATTATCATTCAGAGCTTTTGGATTTTCTTTTTTAAGATCAACCAGGCTCATTAAAACAGAAAGACTTTCCTCCAGGCTCAATCCATCTCTATTTAATGTTAAATGATAGAGGGTCGTTTCTTCCCAGTCCTGTTGATGAATCCGCCAGACATAGCGGCGGTGTTTGCGGTCAGCTAACTCAAGTTCTCTGGCTGCTTCATCATTATGCAGACCAAACCTTTTTTCTAATTCTTTGATCCGATATTCTTCGGAGGCAACAATTTTAAAATGAAGTGCATAGGGATGATTTTTGAATATAATCTGGGCACCCAGGCCTAAAATTAATAAATTATTATTTTCAGCTTCTTTTTTTAACCTTTGAGCAATATATTCGGCAAAAGAAATTTGATTTTCTTTTTCGGATTCTGGATTGACTGTTTTAGTATAAAATTTTGAACTCTGCTCCAGCATATGCAGCTGATGCTCATCAGCAACTTCAGGCAGCCAGTTTTCTAAAACAAAACTGCGGTCAATTAGTTTTAAGCCAAGGAGATTGGCAAGCTCTTCTGCAATTTTTTCTCCACCACTTGCTGTCTGTCGTGAAATTGTGATAATCTGCATAATTCCACCTACTTTCTTTAACTATATTATAGCATAAATAGCAGGAATAAACTATATTTGACTCCAGAAGACTAAAACGATTTCTGATAAAGCTGAATACTTTTTTTAATCTCATTTTTCAAAAAAATAAAGGGTTTTACCTAATTTTAACTAATATATAATTATGAGATGTAGAAAATTTTATAGTTTTTAACAAATAGGGGGGTATTCTATGAAAACATTAGCATTAATTTTGGCAGGTGGAAGAGGAACCAGACTTGATATTTTATCAGCACATAGAGCTAAACCAAGTGTTCCATTTGCGGGTAAGTTTAGACTTATTGATTTTGCCTTAAGTAACTGTGTTAATTCCGGTATTTATAATGTTGGAGTTTTGACTCAGTATTTACCACTTTCACTAAATAATCATATCGGAATTGGAAAACCGTGGGATTTAGATCGTCGACTGGGTGGAGTTACAATTCTGCAGCCATTTAGAGGTAAACCCGGAACCACTGACTGGTATGAAGGTACAGCTCATGCGATTTATAAAAATATGGGTTTTATTAAGAATAAAGATCCCGAAGATGTAGTCATTTTATCCGGTGATCATGTTTATGAAATGGACTACAGTAAGATGGTTGAGTATCACAAAGAAAAGGATGCAGATCTGACTATTGCTGCTCAGCCTGTGCCTTATGAAGATGCAAATCGTTTTGGTATTTTAGATTATAATGATCAGATGAAAATAACAGATTTTGTAGAAAAACCTGCAGATCCGCCGAGCAACCTGGCTTCAATGGGTATTTATGTTTTCAAAAAAGAGGTTCTGCTTGAGGTTCTGGAAAAATACTGTACAGAAGAAGATTCTGATTTTGGTCATCATATAATTCCGCCGATGATTGAAAAAGGAGGGGTTTATCTTTACGAATTTGATGATTACTGGAAGGATGTAGGTACACTGGCAGCTTACTGGGAAAGCAGCCTGGAATTAACTGATCCAGTTCCAAGTCTAAATTTATATAATGAAGACTGGAAGCTGCATACCAGAAGTGAAGAAAAACCTCCTGTTAAATTTGGTAAAGAGGCCTGTGCTTCAAAGAGTTTAATTTCCAATGGCTCGATTATTAATGGAGTTGTCGAAAATTCTATTATAAGTCCGGGAGTTTATGTTGAAGAAGGAGCAGTAGTTAGAGATTCTATAATCTTTAATGATACTATAATCAGGAGCAATTCTGTGGTTGAAAAAGCCATAATTGATAAAGAAGTGGAAATAATGGCTAACTGTAAAATTGGTTATGGAGATGATTTAACTCCAAATAAAGATAAGCCTGATCTTTTAGAAAATGGTTTAAATGTTATAGCTAAAAGAGCTACAATTCCTGAAGGTACAACCATTGGCAGAAACTGCCGTATTTTCTCTTATGTAGGAGTAGATGATTTTGAGAAAAAGGAAATTCCAAGCGGCAGCACAATAACTTCCGAAATTGGAGAAAAGGTTGCAGCAGGAGATGAAGA
>JBKHFK010000194.1:0-3852 GCA_046540295.1 Halanaerobium sp. | reverse complement strand
TATTAATCATAATATCATAGGCCTCAATTATTGAAATTATTCTTGAAAGATAAGGTATTTCTTCTCCTTTTAAGCCCTCCGGATAACCCCTTCCATCCCAGTGTTCATGATTATGCAAAATAGCTTTTGCCAGTGAAGCAAATTCTTTTGGTTAGATTATCATGATAACTTAAATAACGTATTTCTTCTTCTTTTGTTTTATAATCTGTATAATCAATTCTCATATTTAAGACTGCCGTACTAAAATCAGCCTGAAAAATTTAGTCTCTTTCATCAAAAAATACTTTAATTTATTATTTTCATCATAGGTTTTCATAATATATTCTTTATCTTCCCCATTTAATATTTCCCGAATATTTTTTTGGGCTCTAATTTTATATTCAAGTGGGACTAAGTTTTTGAACATACTTGTTCCTTCAAGTTCCTCTTTTGAATAACCGGTATACTGACAGATAGCCTGGTTAACAGTAATAATTACTCCATTTCTATCCAGCAAAAGCATCCCTGCAGGTGATTGATTAAATAATTTTTGATACTGCTCTTTTCTAATTTTTAAGCGGTACTGTAAGTCTTCATAATAAATTGCAAATACACTAAACATAAATAAAAGTGCAAAAAAACCTTTGACAAAAATACTATATTTTTCAAAATAAGAAATAGATTGCAGATAAGGGAGTAGAAGTACTATCAGACCCATAGCCAGGCTGTTTAAGCCAACAAAACTAAAATAATTATTAAATCCCTGATTAATAAAAATGCCTCCACTTTTAAAAAAGGCTGCAGCCAGGTAAATAAATGCCGGTGCAAAAATAAGAAAGCGGTTTAAAGTAAAAGAACTAAGCACCAGGATAACAAATAAGTATTTTAAAACTTTAAAATAAAACTCATTTAACTCCAGCTGAAAGTAACTATGTACAGCTTTTAATAAATAATAGCCCTCAATAATTATAAAAAAAGCATAGAAAAAATATAAAATATTAAACTCAAAATGATAGTATAAAATATCTGTCAGATTGGCCATCAGACTCAGGCAGGCAAAAATGGTAAAATACCATAAATATTTTCTTTTATTTCTCTGATATAATGAGAAAATACCAAGAGTAAAAAATATTAAGCCGGCAGTATAAATATAGGTAAAACCCAACTCTAAAGTTGTAAAAAAATTCAACTAAAACACCTCTCACCATGACCGAAATTTTAATCAGCAAGCTAAATTTAAACAGCATTAAGTCTTTATTACTATATTTATAATATTCGCCAAAAATTTGCTCTGCCCTTTTTTTATTTTTTATAATAAAATTTGTCTAAATATCTTTTATATCATATAATATTTATATATTATAAATTTAATCAATTGACTGGGAGTGGTTTGTTTGTCAGAATTAACATCAGTAAATACAAATCAGGAAATAAGAAAAAATATATTTCATCTTGCCTGGCCTGCAATTTTAAGAATGTTTCTGCAGAGCATTGTGGGAGTTGTTGATGTAATAATGGTCGGACAGCTGGGAGCAGCTGCAATTGCCTCAGTAGATATTGGAAATCGGGTTGTTTTTGTTTTGATTGGAACTCTAATGTCACTGACTATTGGAGCCACAGCTCTGGTTGCCCACTATATTGGGGCCGGCAATAAAGATGAAGCCAATCATATTATGTGGCAGTCTTTGTTTAGTGGATTTATCGCTGCCTTTATTATTGGCGGTATTGGAATTATTTTTTCCAGAAATTTAATGGGAGCAATGACTTTTCTGATGGAAGAAAGTGATCCCTTTATTTTAAATCAGGGCAGTAGATACTTAAATATTGTGCTGGCTTCAATGCTTTTTGGGCTGCCGATGATGGTTATTAATGCTATACTACAGGGAATTGGAGATATGAAAACTCCCCTGTTTATTATGTTTATCAGTAATCTGGTAAATGTTTTATTTAACTATCTGCTGATTTTTGGGATTGGTATTTTCCCGGCAATGGGAGTAGCTGGAGCTGCTCTCGGCAGCGGCATTGGGCGCTTTGTAGGATTTTTAATCGGGATAGCTATTTTAATTAAAGGGGAAAAGGGTATTAAATTAGATTTAGATCTTATTGAACTTAAACTTGATTTTGAAATAATAAAAGATATTTTAATTATTGGTATTCCGGCAGCTGTAGAGCAGTTTGCCCGTCAGAGCAGCCAGATAATTTATACAGCTCTGGTTGCCGGTCTGGGAACGGCTACTATTGCAGCCAATGCTGTAACAATGAATGTCTCTTCTCTTTCTTTTATGCCCGGTTTTGGTTTTGGAATGGCGGCCACAACTCTTGTCGGTCAGAGCCTGGGAGCAAAAAAGAAAAATCTGGCTGAAAATTATTCCAAACAATCATCCTATTTAACTTTAATTTTAATGACATCTGCTTCAATTCTAATGTATATTTTTGTGGAGCCAATTGTTAATTTGTATACCAATGATCCGGCAGTAATTAATATGGCTGTCTCTGCTCTAAAAATATTTATTCTCTTTCAGCCTCTTTTAGGGCTCTTTATGGTCCTGGCCGGTGCCTTAAAAGGAGCTGGAGACACAAAATGGGTTATGTATTTTACAATTGCAGGAAACTGGGGTGTGCGCCTGGTCTTAAGCTATATTTTAGGTTTAAGAATGGGAATTGGTTTAAATGGATTCTGGCTGGCAATGGGAATTGACATCACCTTTAGAACAATGTTGATTATCTGGCGTTTCCTTTCCGGCAAATGGAAAGATTTAGATGTTGTCAATGTCAGAGAAAAAAGAATTGATCGGATTATAGAAGAATAACAGATTAATCAGCAAAGTCCCACCTCAATTATGAGTCGGGACTTTTTTCTTTACTATTATATAATTTTTCAAAACTTGAGTTTAAAAGTTCAAGTTTAGCCAGTTTCTCTATCCAGCGGCCAGGAATTTGATCCAAACCATAATAGGCCCCAGCTAACTGTCCGGTAACTGCTGCAACAGTGTCTGCATCATCTCCAAGATTTGCAGCCAGCAGCACAGCTTCCTTAAAAGAATCACTGTTTAGAAAAGCCCAGAGGCTGGCCTCCAGTGTATTTATCACAAAGCCATCAGATTTAATTTCTCTTCTTTCATTTTTAAAAGCCCCATTAACTGCTGTAATTACCCGCTCATCTAAATTAAGATCTACAGCTGTATCTTTAATCACCTTAATTTTAAAAGCCTCCATCTCAATCCGGGCATTGATAAACTGCTGCAGCAGACCACCAAAATACCTGCAGCTGTCAACTGCCATCCGATTATTATGTGTTGTCAGCGAGCTCTTACCTGAATATTTAACTGCTTTTTTAAAATCATCTCTAAAATAAATTGGAACCGGAGCCAGCCTCATTAAAGAACCATTACCGGCAGCCCTATCTTTTTCGGGCGGCAGCTCTTTATTTTTTTCAAAATATTCAAGTGAGCGAGCTGTATTAACACCGATATCAAAACAATCTCCGGTAGAGCTTAGATAACCATTTCTGTACCAGTCTAAATACCTCCGCAGCTGGTCCTGAGGCTGATATCCCTTCTCAGCTAAACTTTCTGCAAGACAGAGGGCCATAGAACTATCATCAGTCCAGTAACCAGCATCAAGTCCATGTGGTCCACCACCTCGCATATCTTTAAGCTGTTCAAAACTGTCCCTTTTTTTAAATTCTACCGCTGCTCCCAGAGCATCACCA
Organism: Halanaerobium sp.; assembly: GCA_046540295.1. Classification (GTDB taxonomy): domain Bacteria; phylum Bacillota; class Halanaerobiia; order Halanaerobiales; family Halanaerobiaceae; genus Halanaerobium. Next base: position 161 of record JBKHFK010000194.1, on the reverse strand, counting down.
ATTATAAGACCAAAAAAAGCACCTGCAGCCTTATCTTTTCTCTCCTTTTCAATTTTTCGCATCAGTTTTTGGTTATCAGATGGAGTTTTTTTCATTATATCACCTTCAATATATTTTAGATTTCATTATATTTTAAATTTCTTCTTAAAAGCAATAATTAG
>JBKHFK010000193.1:0-3852 GCA_046540295.1 Halanaerobium sp. | reverse complement strand
TCATCAGTGGCCACAGCATTGATTTCCTGTCTCAGACTGATATCATCAATATTCTGAGCATTTAAATCATCAAATTCACCATTTTCGTCAGCCATCCAGCCCTGAACAAGTTTACCGGTGCTGGAAGAATAAAGCCTGCCTTCCTCATCAAAATTAAAATTACCGGCCCGAGAATAGGACTGGCTCTCACCATCTCTTAAAACAAAGAATCCATCCCCTTCAATTGCAACATCAGAGTTTTTACCGGTCGACTGCAGGTTTCCAGAAGACATATCATTATCTATACTGCCTACCCCAACTCCCAGTCCAATCTGCTGGGGATTTGTACCAGCACGATTATCCTCCGGTGCTGTAGCACCCTGAATTGTCTGGCTTAACATTTCCTGAAAAGTAACTCGACTGCTTTTAAAACCAATTGTATTTACATTTGAAATATTATTACCTGTTGTATCCATCATCTGCTGATGTGAGTTTAAACCTGACACACCGGCATACATCGACCTTAACATATAATTTTCCTCCTTCAGTTTTTATCGGCGTCCTGCTGTTATCGACAGCAGCACAGAGCTCCCTGAAAAAGGTCCAGCTCATTTCCGATTTTAAGCTAAATATAATTCTATTTTTTTAACTTAATAGTCTGCTATATTATTCTAAGATTTTTTCTTTAACTAATATTCAATTTTAGTCCATTAACTTTACTTCATAAATACAGCACTATCAATATTGGTAAATACATTATCTTCCATACTTTCCTCATCGACAGCTGTAACTACCTTATTATTTTCCACACTGACAATATAAGCAACATTATTTACCATTACCAGCGAATCTCGGGCACCTTTATCTCTGGCTTTTTCCACTCCACTATTTAATTTGTCAAGTTCAGCTTTAGAAACGGGAATGGAACGAGAATTAATTCTTTTCCGGGCATGTTTGGAAAACGATAATTGATCTTTTCCTTCCATCTTTTCTCCCAGAATATCTTTAAAGGATGGAGATTCAGCTTTTTTCTTATCCTGAGCAGCTTTATTTTGCTGCTGGCTTTTCCGTAAAGGCTGTATTGGTTGATTAATTTTTAATCTATTATCCACTGCTTACACCTCACAAGTTAAACTCCAAACTCTCCTTCAAGTTCATTTTCTGTCTCAGAACCAGCTTCCTTAATCTGATTAATATTATTAACATCAATTTCAGATCCGGAATCCAGAACTGCCAGCACTTTGTCTTCCGAAGACTTAACCGAAGTAACAACTCCAGTCATATCGACACCTTCGACATCAGCACTGATTTCTTTTCCAATTAAATTACTGTTTTCTAAAACCTGATTGGAACCCATTTTTTCTTCAAGTAAAGAATATATTTTTTCATTTTTCTCCAGTGAAGAAAATTCGGCCATCTGAGAAACAAATTCGCGGTCCTCCATTGGATTAAGTGGATCCTGATTTTGAAGCTGGGTGATCAGAATCTTAAAAAAGGCATCCTGTCCCAGATCATCATTTGGTTCCAGACCTTCCCTTTCTGTTTCCTGTTCAAATTGGTCCTGAACATTCTGGGCTGCATTAGCTGATAAACCCGATAGTTCTGACATTTAACTACCTCCTTTATGCAAGCAGATTTATCTTTTCACTAGAAAAAGCTGCTCTATTAATTATATCCTGCTGTCTCATAATTAAACTATCATCATCTAAATTCAGGTTGTTATTATTTTTCTGAACATAATACTGTCCCTGAAAAAATTGCCGCTGCTCATATTCCTGATTCTGTCCTGTTTCTCCATCAGCAAAAGCAGCATTCTGTTCTCCAAAACTAAAATCAGCCTGTCTCTCAACCTGCTGTGGTCCATTTTTAGCAGTTTCAATTTTAAACTGTTCAATATTGATTCCCTGTTTAAGCAGATCTGTTTTTAAGTCCTTAAGACTATTTTCCAGCTGTGATCTAACAATTTCACTTTCTACAAGCATCCTGCCGGTTAATTCCTCATTATCATAGGAAAGACTGATATCAATTTTACCCAGAGATTCTGGTTCTAATTGAATCTGCATCTCTTTAGTTTCGGGAGAATATTCACCTCTAAACTTTTCAACAACCTGTGATCTCAAATCAACATTTTCAGGTAAAGCAGTGTTTTTGTCACTGTTTAAACTGAAATTTTCGAGATTTAAATTACCAGCTGAACTCTGACTATCATTTTCGAAATTAAAAAGCAGCTTAGAATTATCCAAATCAAAAAAATTATTTTGATTTTTGTTTTCTGATTCACTGCCTTTTAGAGCAAAGTCTAAATTAGAATCAGTATCTAAAGATAAAAGATCTGAATTACTTAAGTCAACTTTATTTTCTGTCTCCTGAACGTTAACTTTAGAATTTTCCTCTTCTAAAATTTCTTTCATCTGAGCAGCCAGCTCAGCAAATAACGAGTCAGGATTTTCAGAATTTAGATTCTGGCTGAATTCAGTAAAATCAGGATTAGCAGAATTTATTAACTCACTTAATAAGGGAGTTTTGATTTCCTGTTCTTCAGAAATCATTTCTAAATTTTCGGGCTGAAAATCACTTTCTTTTAAAAGAGAAATTAACTCAGCCAGTTTATCTTCCAGATTTTCTGTTTGCTGCAGCTGCTTTAGAATCTGTTGATTATTACTATTTCCAGAATCAAGCTTTAAGACAACCTCTGCCAGCTGTTCAATCTCATCTTTAAGTTTTAAGCTGTCTTCTTCATTCAGCTTCAGTTCTCCAGCTTCCAGCATTGAGGCTATTTTTTCTAAATCATCAGCTTTTATAGACTGGCCCTGAGGCAGTTGTTCAGCTTCTGCTCCAGCCAAAAACTGTAGCAGCTCAGAAGTTTTTTCAGTCTCAATAGCTTCTGCACTCAGCTCATCACTGTTTCTTGCTAAGAGAGATTTGAGCTCAGAAATATCAAGATCATTATTCTTAAGATTCAGCATTAATTTTCCCAGCATAGCTTCCTGCTGTTTGCTCAAACTTCCACCCTGAAGCAGGGAAATTAATTCTGAGGGAACTTCCTTATTATTTTTGCTCAGAATATCTTTTAATTTTTTTAGAAATTCCTGATTATCCATGGTAGAACTCTGCTCTTTGATAGCTTTACTGCTTTTATCAGGCTTTTTTTGAGTTTGCTGTCTGTGCTGATTAATTTCCTGCAGCTTTTCAGCAAAACTTTTACTGTTTACATCTGCTGTTTTAGTTTTACTGGGCTGTCTAAAGTCCCTGCTGCCGGCCTGAAAAATGTTATTTAATATTGCCTCTGTCATTTATTCACCTCCTCTCCTGTATTTTAATCAAAATTACTAAACTGTCGGGAATTTTCTTCCCATCTATTCTAAACCCAGGCGGCTGATAAATTCTGCAGCCTGCTGCTGGGGCATAGCCTGTAATATTTCTGCAGCCTGTTCTTCTTTTAATCTGCCTAAAACTTCAATAGCCAGCTCACTATCTAACTCCTCAATTACAGCTGCAGCAGATTCGGGCTCCATTCTCCGGTAAATATCTGCTATTTTTTCCAGTCTGGCCTCACGATTATCATCTTCTGTGCTCAGATCCTGGTAATCAGACTCTAAATCTGCAAGCGTCTCATCACGTTCAGAAAGCTCTGTATTTAAATCTTTAATTTCAGACTCTAATTCTCCAATCTGCTCATCTTTTTCTGAAATTGTATCAGTTAAGGAGGTATTTTCTTCTTCCAGAGCAGTTAATTCCTCCTGAGTAATTATATAGTCTTTAACAACCGGTGTTCTGTTAGCCAGATTACTTACCGTTGTTTTAACATCAATAATTCCCAGTGCATTAAAAGACCAGGATAACATAGCAAATAATATTAAAAATAATATCAAA